>JAYEGK010000293.1:0-7391 GCA_034716265.1 Campylobacterota bacterium | reverse complement strand
CCACGATAAGACCGATTCGCTTTTAGTCACATATAAAGATTTTGTGAAAGTTCAATCTTTTGAACTTCCATTGTCTCTTCTTGATATGCATATGGAAGTTGATGAAAAAGTATTTGAAACAATAGGAAAATATATTGCAAAAAAAAATTGAAACAGTAAAAACACTTCTTGATGCACTCCCATTTATAAAAGAGTTTCGTAATGAAATCGTAGTTATAAAATATGGTGGTTCCGCACAAACATCACCACAATTAAAAGAGAAATTTGCAGAGGATATTCTTCTTATGTATCTTGTTGGAATTAGACCTGTTGTAGTGCATGGTGGTGGTAAAAGAATCACAGATATGTTAGATGCTCTAAATATAGACACAAAGTTTATAGAGGGACAACGTGTAACGACAAAAGAGGTTATGCGTATAGCTGAAATGATACTCAGTGGAGAGATAAATAAAGAGATAGTTTCTCTTCTAAACTCTCATAGTGCAAAAGCTATAGGTATTAGCGGAAAAGATGCTCATTTTATCACAGCAAAAGCAAAAGATTTTGCGAAGTGGGGTTTAACAGGAAATATCACTGATGTTAAGTCAGAGGTGATAGAGAAACTTTTAAATGATGATTTTATCCCTGTTATAGCACCAATCGCAACGGGTGAAGAGATGGGGCATCCAGGATTTAACATAAATGCAGATCTATGTGCATCCTATGTAGCAAAAGCGATAGGGGCAAATAAGATAGTATTTTTAACAGATACAGCAGGTGTCCTAAACAATGATAAAAAACTTTTTACACACTTAACAAAAGATGAGGTGAGAGAGCTTAAAACTGATGGAACAATCCACGGTGGTATGGTTCCTAAAGTGGATGCTTGTTTAGAAGCTCTTGAGGGTGGTGTACAAAAAGCACATATTATCGATGGTCGCATAGAACACTCTATGCTTTTAGAGCTTTTCACATCTGATGGAATAGGCACAGAGATAGTGAATTAGAGAGCAGTTTTCTTGAAGCTATTTTTTAAATTTATTCTTCTATTACTACTAAGTTTTCCTCTATTGGCAAACGATTTTAGAAACGTTAAAAAGATTTCGTTGAAAAAAGATCAATTTGTTCAGATATATGTAAAATATGGTAAACAGAAGAAACTTTTTAAGTTACGATGGACACTCTATGCAAATAGAGGTTTGGTTATTCATAGATCGTATGCAAGAACAGTTTCTCAAAATATTTTGTACCTAAATCATACAAATCAAAGCATCCGTCAAGAGTTAAAACCAAGGGGTGCAGATTTTTATAATGTTCCCTATCTTTTAGTAAAGTTCAAAGAGTTTGATACTCAAAAAAATGAGGCACTTTTTGAATTTTATCTTTCAGATGAAAATATGCAGATAAATATGCAGTATTTGAAAAGGTAAAAAGCTTCAAAAAGGTATGAAAATTTAAGCCCTCTTTTTAAAAGAGTAGATATAATTGAAAAAAAGGAAATAGAAATGGGACTAAGCAATAAAAAATTACCAAAATTAGGTTTTTTATACCTAGATTATGTACTGAGATTTTTTGACCACTCAAACTTCAAAGGTTGGCCAAATAAGATAGAGACTGTTGTTTATCATTGGAAAAATGATAAAGATAGATTTATTAAAGAGGTTAAACGTAAAAAGATTGATGTACTTATCGGTAACATACCGTCTACTGCTTATGAAACTTTTCGTGAGATCGCTCGTGAACTTCCTGATGTTAGATTTATTCCATCTATGGATACTCAATTTTCAAATAAATCTAAAGAGAATGTAACACGTTTTGCATGGAAATATAACCTGCCAATTCCAAAAACATATATCTACTATAAACATAAAAATGCAGATAAGTTTTTACAAAAATGTGAATATCCAAAAATTATTAAAAAATCTTATGGTCCATCAAATTATGGTGGTTACTTCGTTCATAAAGTAGATAGTTACGATGAAGCACGTGAACTTCTTGATGATAAAAAATACCATCCACAATATCTACAAGATTTTGTTCCTATGGAAGCTGATATTCGTGTAATGCTTATCGGTCACAAACCAGTATGTGCATTTTGGAGACGCGCTCCAGAGGGTGAATGGCTTACAAATACTTCTCAAGGTGGAAGTATGGACTATATGGATGTTCCTAAAAATGTTCTTGATTTAGCAGTAGAGGTTTCTAAGGCTGCAAATGCTGAATATTGGGCTGTTGATGTCGCTTATGGTATCGATGGTAAGGTTCGTATTTTAGAGTGTGCTACTGCATTTGCAGCTTTTCCTTATATTCGTGATTGGATTGGTCAATACTTGATGTGGAGTTTAAGTGAGGGTAGCTTTAGAAAACCTCATGCTCCTATGTTTAACTGGGAAGAGTTAGGTAAAATGGACTCTTCTATATTAAGAACACTAAGACATATCCATTTTGGTAACTTCTCCCCATCTTATGATGGTGAGTATTTTGGTAAAAAGAAAAAAAGTTATGGTGGAAAAAAAGTTTACCTTCACAAACTTGATGCAAAATATCCTATGGATGATGTTATTCCTACAACAACAGAGGAGTGGCCAAGTGAAAAATTTAACTATCAAGACAATTTAGCACTTAAACCAGATAGCAAAAAAATTAAAGGTGTGAAGAAAAAAACTATCCCTGAACCAACAATAGAGGACTAATCCTCCTCTTTCTCCATCTCTTTTAAGACTAGGTTCCTATAAGCTTCATCTTTAGGAACAAGTCCCGCTTCATATAAAAACTGGGATGGTAGGAAGTTCTGCTTTTTGATTTTGTCATATTTAGCATAACTGAGATATAAAATATCTTTTGCTCGTGTGACAGCCACATAAAATAGACGTCTTTCCTCATCAAGTGAACCACCTCTTTGCATTAGCTTTCTATTTGGAAAACGTCCATCCATAAGGTCTATGACATATACCTCTTTATACTCTAAACCTTTAGAAGCATGAACACTTAGTAGGTTTACACCCTCTCCTTGAGTTAAATCAGAGGAACCTAAAATCATAGCATTTAAAAATCGTTCATGCTCTTGATAGGGTTTTGCAAGTTCTTCAAGTAAAGCCATTTTTCCTGTTATTTTTGTAAGTGATTCTATCTTCTGTTTTTCATCAACACTTCCATCTTTTAAAGTAGCACGTTTTGTAGAGAGGATATCGGCTATATATCTATAAAGAGCTGAGGAGGCTATCTTTCTTACGATAGTTCTAGGTTGTTTTATCCCCTTTAAATCTCTATATAGAAGATAAAAATTATGTAAAAATGTAGCACTATCTTTTGTAAGTTTAGGATGTTTTAAGATAGGATTTTTCATAAATTTTGCTTCAAATCCTAGTTTTGCATATTTTCCAACTGCTCCTAGTTCTAAAAAATCATCAAAAAGACCAAGTTGATGGTTAAGTTTTCGTTTTTCAAAAGGGTTTTTTATAGTTTCATCAGGTGCATATAAACCGTAAAATATTCGACCATGACCTAAAGTTTTTAAAGCGATATAAAGTTCTTTTGCCATAGCACTTCCGATACCACGAGCAAACTCAAAAAGATGTATAAAAGCCATCATATCCGATTCATTGACAAGAAGAGTGTAGAGGTCAAGTATCGCTTTTACCTCACGAGAATCAAAAAAACTTGTACCACCCTTACGCTTACAGGGAATATTGAGTTCTCTTAAACCAACCTCTATACCATCAGCAGAGGAGTTGTTTCTAAAGATAACTGCTATATCATCATTTGGAGTTTGAGAATTTTTTATCTGTGCTGCCATCGCATGGTATTGGTCAAAAAGCTCATCATAGGCTAAAAGTTTTGGTGCTTGTGCATCATATACTCTTGTTACCTCCAGTTTTTTAGGATAGATACGTTCATTATGCTCTATAACTTTTGTTGCTAATGAAAGAATAGGATATGATGAACGATAATTTTTTGTAAGTGTATGTACTTTAGCATCGGAAAATTTCTTTGTAAATGTTCCGATAATAGAGATATCTGCACCATTAAAAGCATAGATACTCTGGTCATAATCTCCAACACAAAAAAGTGAAGGGGGTTTCATAGCTTCTATGAGTGTTCCCTGAAGAGCATTTGTATCTTGATATTCATCTACTAAAATCTCTTTATATCCTAAATCTGTTGTTTTACACATATCTCGAAAATTTAAAAGTAGGTCATTAAAGTTTACAAAACCATACTCTTTTTTTAATGCTTCAAACTCATCTACAACATCTGCATATATAAGAGCAAACTGTTCATGTTCTGAGTATCTTTCTTTAACCCAATCTTCAAAATTGTTGTTAAGTTCAGTATTTTGATAAAAAGAGTACATATCATAGAGATGGTTGCCACCATAAGGAGTGACTTCAGCATCTATCTTATCAAATGAACGTTTCTCAAAAACACTTCTAAAAAGAGTTTTAAGTTCACGTTGCTGTTTTAAAACAACTCGATGATCTTGCTTTTTCAACCATCTATAAGAGACAGCATGAAAAGTTCCAGCATCTATCTTTCCTGCAATGGAGTTTCCAAAAAAAGAAGCGATTCTCTCAACCATCTCTGCTGCTGCTTTATTTGTAAAAGTGAGTAAAAGTATCTCATTAGGTTGTACATCGTTTTTGAGAAGATGAGCGATACGACCAACAATAGTAGAGGTTTTTCCTGTTCCTGCTGAGGCTATGATAAGGTTTTGTTTATCTGATGAGGTTGCTGCTGCATACTGTTCCTCATTTAGACGTGATAATGGCATAAAATACTCCATTCTGAATTTAGAGGGATTATACCTTATAAATATGATATAATCACGAGAATAATAAAAGCAATTGCTATTAGCTAGGGTCTATTTATGGAAAACATTGATAAAGAAAAACTTCGTACTATCTCAAATGAGACAAAACATTCGATAGATCAGTTGCATATTGTGACACCAGCTGTTTATGCATCAATCTTTACTAAGTTTGCATCCAATCATAATACAACTCTCGAAAATGAAGAGGGTTTAGCAAGTGATTTGTTGAAAATAGAAAGCTTAACTTTAACAAATTTGCAGGTAGAGGTGAGTAAAAATATTGAGATACTGGACTCAAATACCGTAAAGGCTATTGGAGCGATAGAAAATAAAGATACATTAAAACTTGCTGAGGTGCTAGAGGAAACAAAAAAGTTAAAAGCTGAAATTGAACAGTTAAAACTCTCTCTTTATACAGATGAATTAACGGGTGTACACAATAGAAAATGGCTCCATGATTCCTATATAGACCACGATACTAGAAAGTTCCATCAATCAGGTATATTAGCAATAATTGATTTAAACTATTTTAAGATAGTAAATGATATTCATGGTCATATTTTAGGTGATAAAGTTTTGATTTTTATCGCTAATAAACTGCAAAAAAGTGGTTATGATACAATCCGATATGGTGGAGATGAATTTATTATTATGTTTCCTTCAGAGGTAGATGAAAAGGATGTTTTAATGCTTCTAAATGATATACGAGAAGATATTTTAACTAAAAAAATAAAGGGAAAGGATACTACTTTTAAAATGAGTTTCTCTTTTGGAATAGCAAAATATTTAGCAGGGGATGAACTCTCTCCAACTGTTGAGATGGCTGATCAAAGAATGTATGTTGATAAAGCTATAATAAAACAAAGAGTTCCAAGCACAGAGGTATAAGCAAACCCTCACTACATTTCAGATATAATCGCCCAATTTTAAATACCAATTTTAAGGCGATTATATGTCAGAGAACAGATACAATCCACAAGATATAGAGAACAGATACTACAAAATTTGGGAAGATAGAAAACACTTCGAGATAGATGGAAACAGAGCTATCCAAGAAGAGGGAAAAAACTTCTCTATCATGATGCCACCGCCAAATGTTACAGGTCGTCTTCATATCGGTCATGCACTTACATTTACACTTCAAGATATTATCACACGCTATAAACGTATGGATGGTTACAAAACTCTTTGGCAACCAGGAACAGATCATGCAGGTATCGCTACACAAAATGTTGTTGAAAAACAACTTTTAGCTGAGGGAACAACAAAAGAGGAGCTAGGACGCGAAGCATTTTTAGAAAGAGCATGGAAGTGGAAAGCTGAATCTGCTGGGATTATGACTGAGCAACTACGCCACATGGGTGTTTCACCTGCATGGGAGCGTGAGCGTTTTACTATGGATGAGGGACTTCAAAAGTCTGTAAAAGAAGCATTTGTAAAACTTTATAATGATGGTCTCATTATTCGTGGAAACTATATGGTGAACTGGTGTACACACGATGGTGCACTCTCAGATATCGAAGTGGAACATGAAGATCATAATGGTAAGTTTTACCATATCACCTACCCTTTTGCAGATGGAAGTGGTAGCGTTGAAGTTGCAACAACTCGTCCTGAAACATACTTTGGTGATACAGCAGTAATGGTTCACCCTGAAGATGAGCGTTATAAAGATTTGATAGGCAAAAAAATAAAACTCCCTCTACTTGAGCGTGAAGTGGTTATCATCGCTGATGAGCATGTAGATATGGAGTTTGGAACTGGTGTTGTAAAAGTAACTCCTGCACATGACCAAAATGACTACGAAGTTGCAAAGCGTCATAACTTAGAATTCATCACTGTTTTTGATGAAAAAGGTATTTTAAATGATTATGCTGGAGAGTTTAAAGGTTTAGAGCGTATAGAAGCTCGTGAAACTATCGTTAAACGCCTTGATGAAGAGGGATTTATGGTAAAAGTGGAAGACCATAAACACCAAGTTGGACACTGTTACAGATGTAAAAATATAGTTGAGCCTTATATCTCAAAACAGTGGTTTGTTAGAAGCAAAGTTGCTGATAACTCTATAGAAAAAACAAATGCAGGTGAAGCACAGTTTTTTCCTCCTCACTGGATTAACTCTTACAACTCTTGGATGGGTGAACTGCGTGACTGGTGTATATCTCGTCAACTTTGGTGGGGACATCAAATCCCAGTATTTTACTGTGATGAGTGTGACCATGAGTTTGTAAGTCAAGAAGACAAACCTGAAGCTTGTCCAAAATGTGCTTGTAAAAATGTAACGCAAGACCCTGATGTTTTAGATACTTGGTTCTCTTCTGCTTTATGGCCATTTTCAACTTTAGGTTGGGGCAATGGCGATGTTGAGATGGATAAACTTTTCAAATCTCAAGATATGCAAGATTTTTATCCAAACACTCTTCTTATCACTGGTTTTGATATCCTTTTCTTCTGGGTAGCAAGAATGATGATGATGGGTGAAAACTTCAATGGAAAACTTCCATTTAACCATATCTATCTTCACGCTCTAGTTCGTGATGCAAATGGTGATAAGATGTCTAAATCAAAAGGAAATGTTGTTGACCCTCTTGATATGATAGAT
>JAYEGK010000292.1:0-7418 GCA_034716265.1 Campylobacterota bacterium | reverse complement strand
TAATACCTTCAATAACTACATCTTCAAAGTCTTCTTTATTTGCATCAATAAACTCTATAGTTTTTTGCTGCTCTAAAACTTTTTTATAAGAGATCTTAGGACGCTCGTTATAGTATCCCATAATCATTACTTTGATTTTATCACCTGTTTTAAACTGAAGTTCACCATCAACACTAATCTCATCAAGATTAATAATACCTTCTAGCTTATCACCAACACCAACTAATGCTCTATTTTCATCCGCTTGAATTTCAACAATCTCACCCTCTACTATACGGCTTGTTTCTTGTTTCTTTTCACTAGCAGCAAACATCTCTGCAAAATTTTCTTCTTCTTCAAATGATTCGTTATCGAACGCCATTACCTATCCTCTGTACATAAAAATTGCCGTCATTATATCTAATAAATCTTGTTTCTTTTATTAAACTTATAAAAAACTAACTATTAATCTCTTTTTTTATCGAACCAATAACATTTTCAATGATCCAATCAGGTGTTGAAGCACCAGCACTAATCCCACAAAACTCTTTATTTTTAAACCATATATGATCTAAATCATTTTCATCTTCTATATGATAACTCTCGTGACAATAATCCTTAGAGATAGTAAAAAGTTGTTTAGTATTTGATGAGTTTTTGCCACCAATTACAATCATAATATCAGCTTTTTTAGCTATTTTTTTTACCGCTTCTTGATTTTCAAAAGTTGCATTACATATAGTATTAAAAACTCGTACCTCTTTATGACGAGGAATAAGATAGTTCGCTATTTTCATATACTCTTCAACTTTTCTCGTTGTTTGTGCAACTAATGCTATATTTTCAAGCTCTAAAACAGAACTAACAACCGATGCTCCATTTACTGCATAACTCTGTACACCCTTAATTTCAGGGTGTAAATTATCGCCAAAAATAACAATATCGTACCCTTTTTCACTCATCTCTTGACAAATCTGTTGAGGCTTTGTTACATAGGGACAGGTTGCATCTACAACATCAATACCATTCTCTTGTAGCTCTTTTAGCTCATTTTTAGGTATTCCATGTGTACGAACAATCGCTTTCTCTCCAGATTTAAAGCTGGTATAATCATTAGTTAGACCAACATTAAAATCTTTTTCTAATCTAGCAATCTCTTTAGAATTATGAATTAATGGCCCATAAGTAGAGGAGTTTTTATTCTCTTCAGCTATCTTAATAGCACGTTTTACACCAAAACAAAATCCATAATTTTGAGCTAACTCTATTTTCATCTTAATGAACTTCTATTTTTGTTATCTTTTGAAGCAGTTCAAAAAAATTAGGAAAGGATGTGTTAATACAATCTAAATCTGTAACTTCCATACCACATCTAAGTCCCGCTATAATAAAACTCATAGCAATTCTATGGTCTCCATCACTATCAACTTGGGCATATTGAAGATCTCCACCACTAACTTTGTATCCATCTTCATACTCATCTACCTCTATAGAACAGGCTCTAAGTCCATTGACCACCGTTGATATTCTATCCGATTCTTTTACTCGTAACTCTTGGGCATTTTTGACAACACTCTCCCCATCCGCACAAGCAAAAGCGATAGAGAGTGCAGGAAGTTCATCAATCAACCATGATATATTATCCTCAACTACAATAGCTTTAAGTGGAGCATATTCTACTCTTATATTTCCAATAGGCTCATATCTGTTTTCTGTTAATTCGTAACTAACTTTTGTACCCATTCTCTCTAACGCTTTAAAAGCTTCTATTCTTGTAGGATTAAAAGTTACCCCCTCCAATACAATATTGGAGTTTGGTGTAATAGCAGCAGCTATGGCAAAGAAAAATGCACTAGATGGATCCGCAGGAACTCTTATCGTAAGTGGTGATAAGAGTTCATTCATCGGTTCTATTGTTGTTTTAAGCCCATTAACACTGATATTAGCACCCATCCCTTTTAACATTCTCTCTGTATGATCACGAGAAAGTTCAGGTTCACTATAACTGCATTGACCATCAGCTCTTAGTGCAGCTAAAATCATTGCACTTTTCACCTGTGCAGAAGCGATTTTACTTTCATAATTAAAAGCTTTTAATGAAGCACCTCGTATACTAAGCGGTGCTAAATCTCCATCATTACGTCCATCTAAATCTGCACCTATATTACGTAGTGGAGCTGTTACTCTTTTCATAGGTCGTCGTCGAAGATACTCATCACCAGTTAAAATAAAATGACCATTTGCGGAGCTTAATAGTCCGCAAAAAAGTCTCATTCCTGTTCCAGAATTTCCACAATCAAGTATTTCACCACTCTCCTGAATACCCTCTGAACTTATCTTAATGGTAGTTCCATCATCATCAATGTTAGCACCAAGATTTTTTATAATCTCTAAAGAGTTTAATGTATCTTCTGCTCTTAAAAAATTAGTTATTTTACTCTCACCTTTAGCTAACATTGCAAACATCACACTACGATGAGAGATAGATTTATCTGGTGCTATTTCAGATATATTTAAAGAAAAAGTCTCGCATGGAGATACAACTACATGGCTCATCGTAATCCTACCCCTAAATTGTCATTTAAAAGATTTAATATTTTATTCATAGATGATGTAATATCATCCTCTTCTAATGTTTTTTCCTCTGACTGGAGTATAAAACGTAGAGATAAACTAATATTATCTCCTAATGAATCATCGCTATATCTATCTACAGGATAAAATCGAACAAGCTCTTTTATTTTACACTCTTCAATAGTTTGTTTAATATCTTCATAACTCATAGAGTTTGGCATAATGATACTCAAATCCCTAAAGGAGACCTGATATTTAGAACTTTTTTTAGCTGTTTTTAAAGTGTATGGAATCTTATTAAAATCTATTTCACACATATAGGTATGGTCCAAATCATAATCTTTTTCAACATTAGGGTGTACTCTAAAAAGTTCCCCAACAACTTCACCTGATATTAATATCTTTGCTGTTTGATATATATGAGATAAACTATGCTTAGTTTCATAATTTTGTAACTCAAAATTACCAATAATATCAGAAACTTTTTGTGTAAAGTATGCGAAATCTATCTTCTTAGGTTTTCCAGAGTTACTTAAAGACTCTCTCTCTTTATCTCCGCTAAAAAGAATAGCCATCTTTAAAGACTCCTCTCTTAATGGAGAAAATACAGAGCCTATCTCAAATAGTTTTACAGAGGAATATCCATTTTTTAGATTTAAGGAAGCAGCTTTGAGTAAACCTGTTAAAAGTGTCGGTCTCAATGTATCTAATGTACTCACAATAGGGTTTAGTAGTTCTAACTCCTCTTTTGTTGTTTCAAAACCGTAAGAGTTAAGAGTTTTTTTCTCATCAAATACAAAATGTATACTCTCGAAAAAACCACTTTGTGCTGCACGATGTCTAAAAATAGTTTTTTTCTTATAATTAAAATAATCATCTTCTAACCTATTTTCTTCTGTAAGTACAAAAGGTTTAGAGGGGATATTATCTATACCTACTAATCTAACAATCTCCTCTACAATATCTTGTTTATTTACAATATCGTGACGAAACTGAGGAATAGCAACAACAAAATTATTTGTTGATGATTTTGATATATCAAAACCTAAATTTGTTAAGATTTTACTAATAACAATTTTATCGATATTGGTACCAATTATTTCATCTACCTCTTGTTTTGAAATACTAACAATAGTCTCTTTATAAACTTCACTCATCTCTATATGACCTGAGTAGACTGATGATGATGAATTATCCTTGATAATACTTAAACATAAAGACATCCCAACGTCTATCTCAGGTTCACTTCCTCTTGATGTGTTGTAAAAGAGAGAACCAGATTCTATCTTAGTCGTATGCATCTTTTTAGAGATAATATCTGGTGGAATATAACTCGCTTCTAAAAATACTATACCCTCTGCATAATTAACTTTAGACTCTTTATCTTGTATAACCCCAACGACAGAAGCTGTTTTAGTTCCTATAATTGTTGCATATCCATCCCTATTTTTATCAAGTCTAATTTTTGCTGATAGATTGTCATCTTTAGAAAAGAAATCATAGTTATATGCTTGTAAAATAACTCCACTCGTATGTGTTGTGTAGAGTAAGATAGAATCGATATCCGAATCACATTTTTCATCAATTTGTGCCAATCTTAATTGAACAATTAAAGGAACTGTTAAATCTTTTAAATCGATCGCTCTATAACGAAGTTTTACATCGAGGTTCTTATCGTGAGAAAAGTTTAAAATCCTTCCTATACCTAAACGGCCATCATTTTCATTTGATTTATAGTTACGAACTGGTCTATTAAAAGCTGCACTAAGATCTCTACATACACCTCTAATACTTAAACAATCCCCTCTGTTAGCTGTAAGTTCTATCTCAATAAGTTCATCAGATAAAATAGGATTACTACTAACCTCTTCTCCTAGTTTAAAACTACCTATACTATCATCTAACTCTAAAATACCCTTTTGACAATCTTCAAGACCTATCTCTGTTGCTGAACAGATCATACCAGCAGAATCGACACCACGAAGTTTTACAGGTTTTATCTTCATACCACTTGGCATTGTTGCACCAAGAGTTGCAACGACTACATCAAGACCAGCTCTTACATTTGAAGCACCACAAACAATCTGTACAACATCAGTTCCAATATCAACTTGACACACATTGAGCTTATCTGCATCAGGATGCTTTTCACACTCTAAAACCTTTCCAAATACAATATTTTTTGGAATATCATATTTTTTAACTCTATCTACCTCTAAACCTATAGAGTTAAATACTTTTGCTATCTCTTGTGTCGATATTCCCTCTAAGTCTATCCATTCATTTAACCAACTTCTTGTTACAATCATTGAAACTGCTCCAGCAACTTAATATCTCCTTCAAATAAAGAACGAAGATCTCCTATTTGATGAATTAACATTGCAAAACGCTCAACACCTAATCCAAAAGCATAACCACTAACGTTTTCATATTTAACAGCTCTAAAAACATTCTCATCAACAATTCCACATCCAAGAACCTCTAGCCATCCTGTATGAGAACATACTCTACAACCATCACCTTTACAAAAAACACAAGATATATCAACCTCTGCTGATGGTTCAGTAAATGGAAAGAAAGATGGTCTAAAACGAACCTCTACCTCACCAAACATATATTTTAAAAAATCTTCTAAAATATATTTTAAATTTGCAAAAGATACTTTTCCTATCTCATCTACCAATAAACCCTCTATCTGATGAAACATAGGAGTATGCGTCAAATCATAATCACGTCTAAATACAGCTCCAGGGGCAATCATTCTAATAGGTGGCTTTGAGTCCATCATCGTTCGTATCTGAACAGGTGATGTATGTGTTCTTAATAACATCTCATCTTTAAAATAAAATGTATCTTGCATATCACGTGCAGGATGATATTTTGGAAGATTTAATGCTTCAAAGTTATTAAAATCATCCTCTACCATATCTCCTGTTTTAACAGCAAAATTCATAGAACTAAAATACTCTACAATTCTATCCATTGTTTCCATTACAGGATGCAATGCTCCAGCTTGATTTTTAGAACCATAAAGTGAAACATCTATCGATTCAGCTTTCATAGCCTCTTGTAACTCTAAAGTTTGAAGAGTTATTTTTCTTGCTGTAAATTCACTCATTAATGAACTTTTATGAGTATTTAAATCTTTGGCTATCTGTGCTTTTTCCTCTTTAGGAGCACTTTTCATCTTAACAAATTCTGCTGCTAAAATTCCCTTTTTACCGAAAACAGAGATGCGAATCTCTTCTAGTTTTTCAACACTCTCTGCCTCTTTTATTGCATCATACCACGCTTTCAAATAGAGTCTCCATTATCGTGAAAATTTGAAATAGATTATAGTAAAAAAGAATTTATATACAGCTTCATTTCTTCCATTTTTATATGATATAATCAACTATTCAGAATAATAAAGGAGACAAAAATGTGTTTATTTTGTAAGATAGTTAAAAAAGAGATACCCTCAAATATAATATTAGAAGATGAAAATTTCATAGCTTTTCATGATATAAACCCTAAGGCACCTGTGCATATATTAGCCATTCCAAAAATTCATCTAGAGAGTTTTAATGATGTAACACCGGAGATAATGTCAGGAATGACATCTTTTATTCAAGATGTAGCTAAAGAGGTTAAAATCGAAAAAAGTGGATATAGAATTATTACTAATATTGGAGAAAATGGTGGTCAAGAGGTACAACACCTTCATTTTCATATTTTAGGTGGAGCAAAACTAAAATGGGAACACTTTAGTGATGCGGATACGGCTGGGCATTTTTAGAAACTATTGCAAATAGTTTCTAAAATACTCCAACTGCTCTTTAGTTCTAGTAGTTGAAGTACCACCTGCTGATGTTCTAGCGTTCATAGAATCTCTTAAACCTAAAAACTCCATAACATCTTCATTAATACGTTCATCTATCTCCTTAAGATATTTAAACTCCATTTTACTCAGATCAACTTTTAACTCTTCACCTTTAGCTACTGCACGACCTGTTATAAAGTGAGCTTCTCTAAAAGGGATATCGCATTTTTCCACTAAATAATCAGCTAAATCGGTAGCACTTAGGTGACCAATAGCACAAGCATCTTCCATATTATAATCTTTTACTTCCATAGTTTTGATAGTTTCTTTTAAGATTTCAAGAGAGATTTCAGCTGTTTGAACTGCATCAAATACACCCTCTTTATCCTCTTGAGTATCTTTATTATAAGCTAAAGGAAGTCCTTTCATAACTGTCAAAAGACCCATTAAAGAACCATACACACGACCAGTTTTTCCACGTAGAAGCTCTGGAACATCTGGATTTTTCTTTTGAGGCATGATAGAGCTACCAGTTGAGTACTCATCACTAAGTTCAACAAATCCAAACTCATAAGATGACCACATCACTAACTCTTCACTCAAACGTGAAATATGCATCATCATAGTTGAGATATTAAATAAAACCTCTAAAGCAAAATCTCTATCACTTACAGTATCTAAACAATTTATACTCACACTATCAAAACCTAGAAGTTCTGCTGTCATATCTCTATCTACATTATGAGGAGTTCCCGCTAATGCTGCACAGCCTAATGGAGAGATATTATTACGCTTTGTAGAACTCTCAAATCTTTCAATATCACGCTTAAACATAGAAAGATAAGCACCTAGATGAAATGCAAAGTTTATCGGCTGTGCATGTTGTAGGTGTGTCATACCAGGGATGAGAGTTTCAGTATGTTTCTCAGCAACTATTACTACTTCATTCATTAATAGTTTTAGAGCATCTACTATCTCTCTATTTTTTCTTAAAACATAACGTCTAAAATCTACTGCTACTTGGTCGTTTCTACTTCTTCCTGTATGGAGTTTTTTACCAGCA
>JAYEGK010000291.1:0-7433 GCA_034716265.1 Campylobacterota bacterium | reverse complement strand
TGCAAAAACTCTATCATTATTATTGATAGCATCCATAAAAACCCTATCTCCACCGATATAATCAACCATGCCAATATTAGAACTTACTCCATCCATAATATCAACTTCAACCCAAACTCTAGTAAAACCACCATTTTCTAAAGAGGAGCCAAAGATACTTATAAGAGCTGTTGCATTGATAGAATCATTTGCAAATGAATGTGTAGCACGAACAACTGTTTGCACCTCATTTTTATCTGTATAGTCTTTAAAGGTCTCAGTTGTTGAATTCATCTTATCCTCATAATCAAAAATATGTCTATTGGCAACCTCAAAAGATAAAACAGTTTCCTTCAATCCCATATAATCAAATCCTACAAGAGTATCTAAACGATTTTTTTCATCATCTGTTGCATTATATTTCACTCCACTTATCATAGCTACTTCACTTTTAAGTAACCAACTTCCAGTTGCAATATTTAAAGCAGAACCTAACATCTTAATGATGCCTACCTCTCTTTTTTTAGTTTTCTTATTTATATGCCATTTTTGGTCAAGAACATTTGCTCCATAAAATGATAGATCCCAACCTGAAAAAACACCATTTAAAGATAAAGCATATTGAGGGTTATCGAAGTTATATTTTGGTTCCTCTAATTCAGATAGATTAAAAGGTAAAAACTCTCCCTGTATTGGAGCCTCTTCCATGACTCTATTTTCAGCGATAAGCATAGTAGATATATTCCAAGCCCCAACATAATAATCAAACTTAGCCATAGCCACACTTAAACGTAAATCTTCTATATCTGTCATACCAGGTTGTCGGTTATCAAGAGGATTGATAACATCTGTGATACGGATACTATCGGATTTACCCCATACAACGATTTGATGCCCTATTTTTGTATCTAAACTATCAGTGATAGTTCCTTCAAAGTAAGCATCTTTAAGCACAAGTTCTGTTTCATACGTATCTAGTACATCATCATTAAAAGTTGTTTTTGAACGAAGATCATAGATAGCATCATAATAGGCATCTCCACTCATCTTAAATTTCCAGTTATCAGAGATTTTATACTCCATATCAAGTGCTAAAGATATTTGAAGCTGATTAAAACCTTGATACTCTACTCCATCTACCTTATGCTTTTTATACCCAACTGAAGTTTTAAATGCTACATCTCCACCAAAAGAAAAATCACTTGCTTCTTTCTCAACAGTAGGTGTCTCTTTAATAACAATCTCTTCCTCATCATCTCCGAAACCATCTAAATCATCAAGTTCATCAGCTAAAAGAGTAGTGTTTATCAAAAGTGAAGATAAAACCAATGAGATAAATAGTTTCCTTTTCATTCTATAAACCTTTGGCAATGGTACGAGTTGTAAAGAAAGAGTTTTTTAGATTTTGATTGTATTTAATATCTGAAAATTTAAACACTGTTTTATGAACTGTTTTTCTCCCTTTTTTTGTAGTCATCTGCATCTCAGTTGCAGTCCAGATACCATCTATCTTTTTTAAACCTTTTACTTTCATATATTTAAGCTTCTTACCCGCTTTGATGTAGTTGAGTGCTTGAACGATTACAAAGTTATCTTGACGTACAAATACGATAGATTTTGTATATCCTGTTTCTTCAATAGTTTTTTCACTCTTAGGAGTTACTAGCATCTGCCAAGTCATATGACCACCAACTTTTTTCTCTTTCATTATCTTATACGTATAGTCTTCAACATCTCTATCTGTCATATCGGAGTAGGTAAAGTCACTTCCCATAAAAGAGGAACTCTTGTCACTTGAAGCGATACGTTTTACCTTTTGAAGCTCTGGAAGATAGAGCCACTGGTCATCATCTCTTGAAGAGTCCTCAAAATCGTGTGTTAAAAATGCTGTATTTTTAACATCTGCTGGAGAAAGAAAAAACATAAGTTTCAGTTTATCATCCCCTTTATTCTTTGTAAAAGTTTTCAAGTCACGGATACGTTGATGACCATTTTTATCTGTCAAAATCATCTTCATTTGAGAAGTAGAGTTATCTCCATCATCTCTATCGTGAACTTTTTGTGCTATCTCTTGAGCTGTTATCGCCATAAGTGAACTGAGTGTTAAACTTGCTATAAGTAGTGTTTTCAAAATCATTTTTTTTCCTTCTACCAAATTTTTTTATAAAAATTGATGGTAGAAATATAGCGGATGGGGGTTAAGGGAATGTTAACTTTAAATCAAAACCCATAAAAACTAAGATATAAAACACCCCAAAGAAGAAAAATAATAAATCCTAAAACAGTGAAAGTTATCACTATTCTAAGAGTTAAATAAAAAAGAAATTTAAAAAAAGGGGGCATTATTTGTATGGAAGGATTGCTAGTTTTTTAGTTTTTGCGTAGACCATACCACCAGAGAGATTGATAACGTCGTAACCCATATCTTTAGATAAAAACTGAGAAAGCATACGTGTTCTACTTCCTGTTCTACATATGATGGCAAACGGTTTTTTAGTATCTACTTTACGGTTGAGTTCATTTAAAAAACCTTGAACATCATAGCCACCTCTTTCATTAAAAAACATAATAGGAATAGCTCCTTTTAAAAGACCTGTTTCTACCCACTCTCCAGTAGTTCTTATATCTACTATGGGTATGTTAGAGTCTAGTATCTTTTTTGATGGATACTCATTAGTTACTGAGGCATATATAGATGTGAATAACACCAATAGTGTAAAAATAATTTTTTTCAAATTAATCTCCAAATTAAAATTGTATAATTATATCAATATAATTGAAAAGTAGGGTAAATGGCAGCATCTAAAAAAGCGATAGAAAATGCAACACGATTACGTTATATACGAGCATTGGAGAGATTTCATAAGAGTATTATCTCCTATTTTATGAACACACCAGAGTTGAGTTTAAAGGGTTTTAACAAAAAGTTAGAAGCTAGTTTAAAACTTTTAAATCGTATAGAGGAGATAGCACTTTATAAAGGGGAGCTTCAAGAGCTTCAAAAACTTGTAAAGAAGATGATAAGCTATAAAGATTCACAAAAAGATATTGAGGATATAAAAGATGAGATTTTATACGCTTCAAATCAGTTAGATAAAAGTAAAAATGCTAAACGTTATAAAAAAGATAAACATATAAACTCTAAGTATGATGATTGGGAATAGTTTGTTTTAAAATATCGTTTATAGTATAATTTCAAAATTTTTTAGATACATTTTGGAGTATATACGATGCAAAAAAAGATAGACAAAACACCAGCAAGATTAGATTTTATTCAGAGTTCGACAGGCTTGATTTTAGCTTTTTTTATAATGGGGCATATCCTGTTTGAAGCTTCCATATTAGTTTCAAATGAGATGATGTATAGAGTTACATTGATGTTTGAGGGATATTTTTTCTTTGGAGAAACATATCCAGGGATTATCACCTTTTTAGCAGGGGCTATCTCTGTTATATTTATAGTTCATGCTAGTGTTGCTATAAGAAAATTTCCTTCAAATTATAAACAGTATAAAATTATGAAAAACCACACTACTCAGATGAAACATGAAGATACCTCTTTATGGGCTATTCAGATAATCACAGGCTTTTTTATGTTCTTCATAGGTTCAGTACACCTCTACATAATGATGACACAACCCTCAAACATAGGACCCTATGCAAGTTCTAGCCGTATAGTAGATCAGTTTATGGGACCATTGTACTTTATGCTTCTTCTCTCAGTTGTTTCTCATGCTTTTATAGGTTTATATAGATTGGCTATGAAGTGGGGATTTTTTGAGGGTGAAAACTCTAAACAATCACGTAAAAACTTTAAACTCTTGATGAAAGTGATGATAGCTGCCTACATAATAATAGGATTAGCCTCTTTAGCAAAATATACCTACATAGGAGTGACACACGATTTTAGTGATGGAGTGAAGTATAAATCACAAACTATTATTTTGGAAAAACATTAGGTATGAATATAAAAACAAAACTTCCTTATGGATTGAGTGATTTTAAAAGAGTAAAAACAGAAGATTGGTACTATATAGATAAAACTAAGTTTATTCAGACAATAGAAGATGAACAAAGTTTTCTTTTTTTCCTCCGTCCTAGAAGATTTGGCAAAAGTTTGACTATCGCGATGTTAGAGGCTTATTATGATATTTACTATAAAGAGGAGTTTGATGCTATCTTTAAAGATACCTATATTATTGAAAATCAGACACCTTTAAAGAGTAGTTTTTATCTGCTGAAGTTTGATTTTAGTGCTGTGGATATAACAAACTACGCAAGTAGTTTTAAAAATCATATCAACTCTAAAATCAATAGTTTTATCATTAAATATAAAATTGACACTATTGAAATATCGGAAAATCCTTTAGAGAGGTTGGAACTACTTTTTGAATATTGTCGAATTAAGAGACTGCCTATCTATATCTTAATAGATGAATATGATAACTTTGCAAATAAACTTTTAATCTCAAATATCAATAGCTATAAAAATATAGTAACAGATAAAGAAGCCTTTTACAAAGAGTTTTTCACGATGCTAAAAGCGGGAACAAGTGGGAATGATGGAGCTATAAAAAAGATGTTCTTTACAGGTGTTAGCCCCTTAGCTCTCTATGATGTCACAAGTGGGAGTAATATAGGAAAAAACATCTCTTTAGATGAGAGTTTTAACGATATGGTAGGTATCACCAAAAGTGAACTGATAGAGATGATAAAAGTTTATAAGCTAGAGGATAAACAAAAAGAGATTATCTCCAGATGTGATGAGTGGTACAACTCCTATAAATTTAATCAAGATATAGAACATACAGTTTATAATAGCGATATGATTTTATACTATCTTGATAGTTTGATAAGAAAAGATAGAGAGCCTAATGATTTAATAGACGTAAATGTAAGAACAGACTACTCAAAACTAAAGTTTTTAGTCTATACAGATAAAAAACTAAATGGGAACTTTGAGATCTTAAACAATCTCATAACAGGGAAAAAGATAACAACAACAAAGATAAAAGATAACTTTAGTGCTTTTGAGTTGAGTAATGAAGACAACTTTAAATCATTTATATTTAGTTTAGGGTTCGTGACTTTGGAAAAAGAGCTTTTTAGATTAAATCTTAAAATACCAAATCAGACACTAAAAAAACTCTTATCAGAGTTTATCCACTATGCGTATCAAGATTTTGAAGATTATAATATGAAAGTAGAAAATTTAAATGTACTGCTTTCAGAACTGGCTATTAAGAAAGATCTAGAGGTTTTTAAATATATCGGAGAGGTTATAAAAGAGAGTAGTTCTATTAGAGATTATATAGATGGGGAGAACTTTGTAAAGGCTTATCTCTTAGCTTATCTCAATCTCAATACTTTTTATGAAGTGAAGTCAGAGGTGGAGATGAACAAAGGGTATATAGATATTTTACTAGAGCCTATCCAAGCCGAAGTACCTTTCGGGGTTATAATTGAGTTAAAATATATAAAAAGAACACAAATAGAGTATGAAAAAACTGTTGAAGAGTTAGTCAATCAAGCGAAAAAACAGTTACAGCAGTATGATATGGGGAGAAGATATATGAAAGTAGTTTTAGTGTTTAGGGGTTGGGAGTTGGTTTATTGTGGAGAGGTTTTATAAAGGAGACAAGGGAAAATTTATGATAACAAAAGAGCAGTTAGCAGAGGCGATGCTTGATTTGAAAGAGTCACAAAAGCAGATGGGTTTAGATATGCAAAAATCTCAAGATCAGTTTAGAGTTGAGTTAAAAGAGTCCCAAGAACAGTTTAGTATAGAGATGAAAAAATCTCAGGAAAAATCAGATAAAAGAGTAGATAAAATAGCAAAACTCATAGGAAATATCTTAAACAATCAAGGAGATATAGCGGAGGAGTTTTTTTATAACTCTTTGGCAGATAAACCAACCTTAGCAGGTATAAGTTATGATTTTATAGAGCCAAATGCACATAGAAGAAAAGATGGTGTAGAGGATGAATACGATATTTTACTAGTAAATGGAAAAGATGTAGCTATCATAGAAACAAAATATAAAGCACATAGTTCCGATATAGAAAAACTGATAGATAAAAAGTATGATAACTTTAAAAAGCTCTATCCAGAGTATAAAAACTATAGACACCATCTAGGATTGGCAAGTTTTAATATGAATAAAGATGTAAAAGAGATGGCATCAAAACATAATGTGATACTTCTACAAAGAAAGGGTGAGTTGATAGAGACTATTGTACCATTTACAAAAAATTAAAAAAAGAGAGTTAAAATGAAAATAATATATACAGACCTCCTCATAATAGGTGGAGGATTAGCGGGGCTTAGAGTTGCAACAGGGGTAAAAGAGAGGGGTCACGATGCAGTTATCCTAACACTTGTTCCACCAAAACGCTCACACTCAGCAGCAGCACAAGGGGGGATGCAAGCCTCTTTAGCAAACTGTGCTATGGGTGAGGGTGATAACGAAGATGTACATTTCTCAGATACAATAAAAGGGAGTGACTGGGGAGCAGATCAAGAGGTAGCTCGTATGTTTGTGCATTGTGCGCCTAAAGCTATACGGGAACTTGCTCATTGGGGTGTTCCTTGGAGTAGAGTAAACAGAGGAGAGCATAGATCTATCATAAATGCTAAACAAGTGACTATAACAGAAAAAGAGGAGGCGCACGGACTTATAACAGCACGTGATTTTGGTGGTACTAAAAAGTGGAGAACATGCTATACATCCGATGGTACAGGTCACTCAATGCTTTATGCTATGGACAACAAAGCTCATGAAGATAAGGTAGAGATACATGAACGTTTAGAAGCGCTAGCACTTATTCATGAAGATGGACGCTGTTATGGTGCAGTTGCTCGAAATTTGATGGATGGAGAGTTAGTCGCCTATGTCTCAAAAGCAACCACTATCGCAACAGGTGGTTATGGTCGTATATATAGTGTTTCAACAAATGCTATCATCTGTCAAGGAACAGGTCAAGCTCTCGCACTTGAAACGGGTGTAGCAACACTTGGAAATATGGAAGCGATACAGTTTCATCCAACAGCGATAGTTCCAGTAGGGATACTCACAACTGAGGGATGTCGTGGAGATGGTGGACTCCTTTTAGATAAAGATGGGTATAGATTTATGCCAGATTATGAACCTGAGAAAAAAGAGTTAGCATCTCGTGATGTGGTAAGTCGTAGAATGACAGAACATATGAGAAAGGGTAAGGGTGTTAAGAGTCGTTATGGTGATCATCTATGGTTAGATATAACGATACTAGGACGTGAGCATATAGAGAAAAACCTTCGTGAAGTAAAAGAGATTTGTGAAAACTTCTTAGGGATAGACCCAGCAGAGGAGTGGATACCTGTTCGCCCTACACAACACTACTCTATGGGTGGTATTCGTACAAAGTTTACAGGAGAGTCTCAAACACTAAAAGGGCTATATAGTGCAGGGGAA
>JAYEGK010000290.1:0-7451 GCA_034716265.1 Campylobacterota bacterium | reverse complement strand
ACACCATTAAAACAGTATACAAAACATTTTGAAAAAGATACAGCACTGCAACGTAGATTTTTACCAATAAATCTTGATGAACCTACTGTGAATCAATCTCTTCAGATTCTTCGTGGTATAAAAAAGCGTTTAGAAACACACCACAATGTAACCATAACTGATAGTGCATTAGTTGCAGCTGCTAGACTTTCAGATAGATATATTGCAGATAGATTTTTACCAGATAAGGCGATAGACCTCATAGATGAAGCAGCTGCAGAGTTGAAGATGCAGATAGAGTCTGAACCAAATGCTTTAAGTTTGGCAAAACGTATGAGTTCAGAACTTTATGTTGAGAGAGAGGCTCTGAAGATGGAGGATACTCCTTCAAATACAAAGAGATTAGGGGAGATAGAGAAGGAGTTAGCTGATGTTGAGGAGAGAGTTCAGAGTTTAGAAACACAGTTTGCTACTGAGAAAAAAGTGTTTGAGAAAATCTCATCTATCAAAAATGATATTGAATTAAAACGTCGTGAAGCGGAAAATGCAAAATCTGGCTCTGATTTTAATAGAGCAGCAGAGATAGAGTATGGTGAGATTCCAACACTGATTGAAGAGGAAAAAGATATAAATGAGTCGTGGAATAGACTTCAAAGCGAGGGAACACTTCTTAAAAATAGTGTAGATGAAGATGCAATAGCTTCTATAATCTCAAGATGGACAAATATTCCAGTGCAAAAGATGCTTCAAGGGGATAAAGATAAAATATTAAATGTTGAAAATGAGTTAAATAGAGATGTTGTAGGGCAGGAAAAAGCTACACATGCAGTAGCACGAGCTATAAAAAGAAATAAAGCAGGTTTGTCTGATAACAACTCTCCAATAGGAAGTTTTCTATTTTTGGGACCAACTGGTGTTGGGAAAACACAAACGGCCAAAACATTAGCAAAATTTCTTTTTGATAGTGAAGATGCGATGGTACGTATAGATATGAGTGAATATATGGAGAAACATTCCGTATCACGTCTTGTTGGTGCAGCACCTGGGTATGTAGGATATGAAGAGGGTGGACAACTGACAGAAGCGGTTCGTCGTAAACCATATAGTGTTATATTATTTGATGAGGTGGAAAAGGCACATCCAGATGTTTTTAATATGCTGCTTCAAGTTTTAGATGATGGGCGTTTAACTGATAACAAAGGTGTAACAGTCGATTTTACAAACACTATCATCATCTTAACATCAAATATTGCAAGTGATAAGATTATTAATAATCCTAAGTCCCAAGAGTTAGATGCTCTCGTTATGAGTGAACTCAAACAGGCATTTAAACCAGAATTTTTAAATCGTTTAGATGATATTGTTATCTTTAATGCACTTAATCAAGAGCAGATTGTAGATATTGTAGATATTTTTTTTAGAGATATTGCAAAAAAAGTTGAATCACGCAATATAGAACTTAGTTTAACATCAGAAGCGAAAACTTATATTGCAGAGGCAGGGTTTGATCCAGTATATGGTGCTAGACCGTTAAAGCGTGCTTTATATGAAATAGTTGAAGACAGATTAGCTGATCTTATATTAGAGGGTGTTGTAAGTGAAGGAAGTAGTGTTATTTTTGATTTGCTTGATAATGAAATAAGGGTAAGTGTTGATTAGGATAGTTTTATTAATTACATTTTAAGTAATTTTTTTGTAGTATTTCAAACTTAATTTTATATAAGGATATGTAGTGAAAAGAACATACCAACCACATAATACACCAAGAAAAAGAACTCATGGTTTTAGAGCTCGTATGGCTACTAAAAATGGTCGTAACATACTTAACCGTCGTCGTGCTAAAGGTCGTAAAAGATTGACAGTTTAGGTGGATTTAATACGCTAAAACTTCATAAGGAGTTTCAGCGTATTTATAACAAGGGGAAAAATCAGCACTCTAACAGTGTTGTACTTTTTTTTCTTCCTCAAAGTGGAACTAAAAAGATTGGATTTACAGCAACCAAAAAAATTGGAAATGCGGTAAAAAGAAATCGTGCAAAAAGAAAGCTTCGAGCTGCTTTTATACAATATTCCAACTCTCTCAAAGATGGCACATATATATTTGTTGCAAAACATTCGTTAGTAGAATCGTCTCATGAGCAATTTATTAATGACTTTAACAAAGTTATTAAACGATCTCGCGTATTTAAAGAAAACAAAGAATGATAAAAACATTTTTATTAAAACTACTTTGGGTCTATCAAAAATTTTTCACACTTATTGGTTATGGAAGCTGTCGATATTATCCAACTTGTAGTGAATATGCACGCTTAAATTTTCAAAACAACTCTATTTTAAGTGCTTTTTATCACTCTTCTACTAGAATACTTCGTTGTAATCAACTTTTTGATGGAGGGATAGATTATCCTATACTCGATAAAATCATTCTCAATCCTAAAAAATTAGATGTTGATTCTATAAAATATTGGTTGGTACCAACTAAAAAAAACCGTTATTATATAATAAAAAATTTTTTCTATAAAGGGTAATTTGTGTTTGACAAAATGACACCAAATCAAAGATTATTAGTAGCCGTAGGATTATCTGTACTATTTTTTACAGTTTATACAGCTATTTTTCCACCAGTTCAACCACCATTAGATGTTAAAACAGAAGATGGTCAGAAGGTAGAGTTAAAACAAAACTCAGCAGCTAACAATGTAACCGTTGAAAATGTAGCAGGTCATACAATTTCAGCTCAAGATAGAATGGCATCAACAGCATCAAGTGATATTGTAACGGTAACGCATAAAGATTTTATACTAAAAATAGATACTTTAGGTCGTATATCTTCAAAAGAGCTTCTTCAAGAAAAGTTTAATGATACAGATGGTAATCATGCACAGCTTATACCAGCTTTTGCAACAAAACCTCTATTTATTAGATTTTTAGATGAAAATTTAAATAAAGAAGCGATGAGTGTTCCCTATACAACAGATATTAAAGAGATATCTTTAGTAGATGCATCCTCTAAGGTAATATTAACTCAAAAACTTTCAACACTGACAGTAACAAAAGAGCTTACATTTTTTCCTGATGGTCATTATGATGCAGTGGTATCACTCTCTGATAATCAAAGATATTTTGTATATTTAGGACAACGTCCAGAGATTACAGAACAGATAATGACAGTATCGGGTGCGATGATCTATACAGATGATGAGATAGCAACGATTATTGAAGATGGTGATGCAGAGGGTAGAAAAACATTTAGTGGTGTAGAACTTATCTCCGCATTTGATCAATATTCAGCAACTATTATTTACAACTTATCTAAAGATACAAATGTAATAGTAGAGCGTGATCGTGATGATAATCCTATCGTATATTTTGATGCACTTCAAACGATGCACTTTAGTGGTTATGTAGGTCAAAAAGAGTATAAAGTTTTAGAGTCTATTAAGCCAGTTCTAACAAACGCTATTGAGTATGGATGGTTTACATTTGCTGCACAACCATTATTTGCTCTTCTCTCTTGGTTACATGGAATTTTTGGTAACTGGGGTTGGTCTATTATTGCATTAACTATTCTTATTAGAATTGTTTTATATCCTTTAACATATAAGGGTATGGTATCTATGCAGAAGATAAAAGATATCTCTCCTAAGATTAAAGAGATTCAAGCAAAATACAAGGGTGATCCACAACGTATGAATGCTGCTGTAATGGATATGTATAAAAAACATGATGCTAATCCATTAGGTGGTTGTTTACCAATGCTACTTCAAATACCAGTATTTTTTGCGATATATAGAGTTTTACTTAATGCAGTGGAACTTCAAGGTGCAGAGTGGATTTTATGGATAGATGACCTTTCACGTATGGATAGTTTCTTTGTATTACCTATTTTAATGGGTGCATCGATGTACTACCAACAAAAACTTACACCAAATAACTTTACAGATCCATTACAGGAAAAAGTGTTTAAATTTTTACCAATTATCTTTACATTTTTCTTTATCACATTCCCATCAGGTCTAGTTCTTTATTGGTTTGTAAACAATCTTTTCTCAATAGGTCAACAGTTTATTGTAAATCAACAGTTTAAAAATAGAAAAGATGCAGAGATAGCGATAGCTAAACACACGGAGAAAAAAGATGGTTAAAATAGAAGCTCAAACATTAGAAGAAGCGTATAAAAAAGCTTCCGCTAAACTTAGATGTTCTGTATCTGAATTAAAAGTGGAAGTTATTCAAAAGCCAAGCCAAGGTGTATTTGGACTTTTTAAAAAAGGTGCAGTTATTATCGCTGCACACAATCCTAAAAAGAGAGTTACTGAAGATGAATATTATGATGATGAAGAGTTTGAAGAGGAGGAGTATGATATTCCTGCTGAGGAACCAGTTGTTGTAAAAAGGGAGAAGCGTAAAGCACCACCTAAAGAGAAAAGAGCGGTTGTTCATAAAGAGAGAAAAAGAAAAAAACCAGTTTATGAAGAGCAGTTTGAAGATGTAGAAGAAGAGGTTAAGGTTAAAAAAAGAAAACCAGTTTATGAAACTAAAGAGTTTGATGAAGTTCCAAAAAAGAAAGTTGTCCGTGAGAGAAAAGAGTCAAAAGCAGAAGTTAAAATTATTCCTAAAAAAAGAGAGAAAGTTGCTCCTAAAAAACAGCATAAAATTTTAAACGATACTATTATGCCAACATCATTTGTAAGTGATCAAGATGATGAGTATGATGATTTAAGTAATGGTTTAAATTATACAGCTGACTATGATGATGAATATGATAATAACCAAGAGCTTGGAAGTGATATTCAACAAAAGGTAGAGAGTATCTCTAAAGAGATAAATGATCTTTTTGATTTAACGTGTTTCAATATAGATTCTATCGATGTAACAGCTTATGATGAAAATACTGTTCTTATTAACTTTAAAGGGAATGATTCTGCACTTCTTATAGGAAAAGAGGGTTATAGATATAAAGCTATATCTTATATGATATTTAACTGGATTCATAGTAAATATGATGTTCAACTACGTCTTGAAATTGCAGAGTTTTTAAAAAATCAGGAGGATTCTGTTGATAGATATTTAGCATCTGTGTATGAAATTGTAGAGCAGGAGGGTAGAGCGCAAACTAAGATTTTAGATGGTGTTTTAATTCAGATAGCACTTCGTAAATTAAGAGATACATACCCTGATAAATATGTGGTAATTCGTACTACTCGTGATGGTTTGAAATATATTATTATAAACGATTATCATAGTAAATAGTTGATGAACAGAGACACAATCTGTGCCGTTGCAACAGCAAACGGCATAGGTTCTATCGCAATTATAAGATTGAGCGGTGATAGAGCTTTAGAGATAGCCAAAATCTTAACAAAGAAAGAACTTTTAACTCCTCGTTATGCAACCCTTACAAATATATATAACTCCAAAAATGAACTTATAGATGAGTCGATTGCTATTTTTTTTAAAGCACCTCACTCCTTTACAGCTGAAGATGTTGTAGAGATACAGTGTCATGGTGGTTTTATCGTTGCTCAATCTATTTTAAAAGCTTCACTCGATGCTGGTGCAAGATTAGCTACTGCTGGGGAGTTTTCTAAGCGTGCATTTTTTAATGGTCGTATAGATTTGAGTGAAGCTGAAGCGATAGCACAACTTATCGAAGCTAAAAGTGAAGATGCAGCAAAAATCTTAGCATCACAGATGAAAGGCTCTTTAAAAGAGTATATTGAAAAAGTTCGTGATGATATTATCCATATTTTAGCTTACTCTGAAGTGACTATCGATTATGCTGAGGAGGATCTACCAGAGGATTTAGTAGATCAGATTCAACATAAACTAGATGAACTTACAAAATCACTTCACTCAACACTTTTAGCGAGTAAAGCTAGAGAGGGGTTGATGCAAGGTTTTAAGGTTGCCATAGTTGGAAAACCCAATGTTGGTAAGAGTTCACTTTTAAATCGGTTATTGAACTATAATCGTGCCATTGTAAGTGATATAGCGGGAACAACACGAGATACTATCGAAGAGCAGGTAAAGATAGGAACACATCTTATCCGTATAGTAGATACTGCGGGTATTCGTGATGCAAGTGATGAGATAGAGAAGATAGGGATAGAGAGAAGTTTAGAAGCGATAGAGCAGAGCGATATAGTGATAGCTCTTTTTGATAACTCCAAAGAGTTAGATAGTGAAGATAAACAGATACTCTCCTTAATAAAAGAAAATTCTCAAAACAAACATATCAGATATATTAAAAACAAAATCGATTTAGAGTCAAGATTAGATGATGAAACTATCAAATTTGATTTAGAGTTAAACTCAAATGAAAATGTAGATGCACTTATAGAACTTTTAGAAAACATTATGGATACAACAGACTCCTCTGATGAGATAATGCTTATCTCTCAAAGACAGATTTTAGCAGTTGAGAACACTCTTGCAAATATAGAGGAAGCTTCTATGCCTTTACAAGATCAAGAGTTAGAGATTTTTTCATTTCATCTCAATGAAGCTATTAAAGAGATGGCGTCGATAACACGTCCTTTTGAGAATGATGAGATGCTAGATAAGATGTTTAGCTCTTTTTGTTTGGGGAAGTAAAAAAAAGAGATGTTAAAAAAAATATTATTTATATAAGTTTCCCTCTATCTCTTTTAGTTGTTTATCTGTTAAACCTGTTGCTAATTTTATTGTTTCTATATCAACTTTTGCATTTAATAATTTAATTGCAATATTTATTTTTTCTTTTTCAATACCAGCTTTTCACCTTTAATCTTCCCAATCAGAAAAGTAGATTCATATGCACTAGCTTGGTCATGTAGAGATGTTAAATAGTTATTATATTCTACCCTTTCATCATCTTTCATTTTTAAATAGTCTAGTGTTTCTTTTGCTTTTGCTAAACCTTTAGCTTTTGGATTTTCTGGTATCTCTTCATTTTTTAAGAAATTTATCCATTCATCTAATCTGTCTTTTGCAGTATTATTGAAATTTTTGATTTTTATCAGATAAAACTCAGGAAATATTTTTTCAACTTTACTTGTTTTGTATAGCTCTTCTTGATCTTCATTTAGCTGTAATAGAGTTTTATTATGTAGTCCTATAAAGTTTGTTGTACCTTTATAGATATAATCATCACCATTTCCAAAGTCAAAGTATAAAATTGATATTGATATTATTTTAGTAACTTTAGAATATGACTCTGACTCTTTCATATATTCAACTATAGCTTTAGATGAAGCATATAGTATTCTTTGCATATAATCCATCTCTCTATCGTATTGGATTTCTATTAATATTATCTCTTCATTTTGATTTTTTACTTTTATATCAAGGCGATTAAATTTATCATCTCTTTGTTCTTGATTTGATTCACTTTCTAATATCTCTAAGATAGTTATATCTTCAAAAAGTAGTTCACTTAAAAAACCTTCTAAGATTTCAAAGTTTGCTTTATTTCGGAGGATTCTTTTTAT
>JAYEGK010000289.1:0-7705 GCA_034716265.1 Campylobacterota bacterium | reverse complement strand
CAAAACTGCTGCACACCAACGTTACTTAGTTCGTGGCGTAACTGAGGGTATCGGTGGTTATGGCAACTGTATGGGGGTTCCAACTATCGGTGGTGAAGTGAGTTTTGATGAGTGTTATAATGGAAATATCCTTGTAAACGCTTTTAATCTTGGTATCGCAAAATCGGATGAGATATTTCTAGGTCGCGCTGAGGGTATCGGTAATCCTGTAATGTATGTTGGTGCAAAAACGGGTCGTGACGGTCTTGGTGGAGCGGTAATGTCGTCTGATAGCTTTACAGAGGAGTCAAAATCTCTCCGTCCTACCGTTCAAGTTGGAGATCCATTTACTGAGAAACTTCTTCTTGAAGCTTGTATGGAACTTTTCAAAACCGATCACGTTGTAGGTATTCAGGACATGGGCGCGGCTGGTTTAACTTCTTCTTCATTTGAGATGGCTGGACGAACTGGGTCTGGTATGACTATGCACCTAGACAAAGTTCCAGCTCGTGAAGAGAACATGACTCCTTATGATTTTATGTTGAGTGAATCTCAAGAGAGAATGCTTCTATGCGCCAAGAAAGGTTCAGAGCAAGCTATCATTGACATTTTTGAGAAGTGGGATTTAGACGCCGCCGTTATCGGTGAGGTGACTGACACAGGAAACATGGAACTGTTTTGGGAAGGTGAAAAGTGCGCTGAGGTTCCAGTTGATCCAGTGAGTGAAGAAGCACCTGAATTAAATCGTCCAATGACTCGTCCATCCTATTTAGATGAGATAAAAGACGTAACTATCAACGATTTTGATAAAGTGTCAAATCAAGAAGCTTTTGAAACGCTTACAAAATCTATGGAAGTTGTAGATAAATCTTGGATATATACGCAGTATGACTCTATGGTGCAAACAAACACTATCAAGAATGGTGGTATGTTAGACGCTTCTGTAATCCGCGTAAAAGAGAATGGCAAAGCGCTTGCAATGAGCGCTGATTGTAACGTGCGTTACTGCTACATCGACCCTAAGGGTGGTGGAGCGGCAGCTACCGTTGAAGCGGGACGTAACGTTGCGATGAGTGGAGCAAGACCTTTAGCCATTACAGACTGTCTTAATTTTGGTAATCCTGAAAATCCTGAAGTTATGTGGCAGTTTGGTCAATCTTGCGAGGGGATTAAAGAGGCTTGCGCCGAACTTACTACACCGGTTATCGGTGGAAACGTTTCACTTTACAATGAGACAAATGGCGTTTCGGTTTTTCCAACGCCTTCTATTGCGACTGTTGGCGTTAATGACGACCAGAACAATGTTTTAATGTCTTCATTTCAAGCAGAGGGTAATGTTCTCTATCTAGTAGGTGAGAGCAAATCCGAGTTTGGTGGTTCTTTATATATGAAAGAGATTTGTTCAACCGTTGCAGGTGAAATGCCAACTATCGACTACAAAAAAGAGTTAGCTCTTTGGGATTTAGTTATCGAAGATAACAAAAAGAATCTACTTGAGTGCGCAAAAGATGCATCTTCTGGTGGCGCGGCTATCGCTTTAGCTAAAATGGTTGCGACTTCTGGTCTAGGCTGTGATGTCACTATGAAGGTGGAAGATGAGAGAGATATATTCGCTGAGTCTCAAAGTCGCGCTATCATCGAAGTGAAACCTGAAAACTGTACTGCATTTGAAGCAACTTTAAATGGTTTAGCTTGTGAGAAAATAGGAACTGTTGGTGGAGATAGTTACAGATGTAATGATGTTTCATTGAGTATGGATGCCTTAAATGATAACTATTTCAATACATTTAAAAGAGTGATTGAAAGAGATATCTAGTGAATAGATTTATCTCGTTAGTGACTACACTTAGTGTTGTCACATCTAGCCTGATCGCTACAAATCTCGATAAGAGCGATGCTCTTATCTATCTTAATGAACTGCGAAATAGTGCAGGTCTTTCCTCCTTATCTCAAAACCTTATCTTAGAAACAGCTGCTCAAAATCATGTAAACTATCTTAATGATACTGGTTTAACAGGTCATTATGAAAATAATAGCTCCTATCCAAGTGAGTTTTATACAGGTAATGCTCCTCACGATAGAGGTGTTTATGCAGGATATAGAGGAAGTTATTATCTTGAAAATTTTTCATCTGGACAAGATGGTGTTGAAGAGTCTATTGATGGTTTAATGTCAGCTATCTATCATAGATTTGCATTTTTGGATAATAATATAGATGAGATAGGAATAGGGCTAAATAGCAACCTATTATTTAACTATAATATGGCAAACTCATTAACAGATAGTTTGTGTTATGGTGAGAGTTATAGTGGAGATGAAAAATATTATTTTAGTGTATGTAGCGATAGTGATTTTAAAATAGAATCAACTCTTTATGAGAAAAATCTAAACTATTTAGCAGATAGTTCACCAGATATTGTAATATGGCCACCTAAAAATGCTACTGATATCTCACCTGTTTTTTATGAAGAATCTCCAGATCCTTTACCAAACCGATCAGTTTCAGGATACCCTGTATCTATTGAGTTTAATAGTTATAGATACAGAGATAATAATATCTCTATTGAAAGTTTTGAACTTTATGATGCTGAAAGTGAGGAGTTGATAACTAATAGTTTTGTAATGGATGCTGTCAATGATCCAAATGACAAACATAATAGTTATCAATTTACATTTTTTCCATTGGAGAGATTGGCATGGAATAATATCTATAGAGTGGAGGTAAACTATAGTGTTGATAGTTCATTGTACTCTAAAATATGGAGCTTTAGAACAAAAAATATTCCCTATCCCCTCTATACACTGGGTAGTGAAGAACAAAACCTTACAATAAAATCAGATACAGCCTATGCTATATATTTTCAACCTCAAAATGAGAATGATACCTTTAACGGTACAAGTTATAAATATAATACTGAGGAAGTACCAACTGTTGAGATATATGATTCAAATACACTTTTAGTGAAGATTAGAGGTGATGAGAACAGATATTGTAATGTTGAGTTAAAAAAAGATGGTGTAGTCACAAAAAGACTCTTTTTGAAAATAGGTGAAAATAATCTTAAAGCTATGGAAGATATAGAGCTTGAAAACCTTTTTTTTACAACAGGGTATGGTACAACTTTTGAAACAAATATTGTTGGTTCCCTGTATGATGATAAAAACTCAATATTAACAACAGCTAAAGTAAAAACTCAAGAGAGTGAAGCTGTTTTTGTTGTTTTATCTGAAGAGAGTAGAGATAGTGTGGAGGTAAGATTAAATATAGATAGTGCTGTATATAAACTGCCTCTCTTTGGTTCAAAATCACATATTAGTGTTCAAAAAATAGATGAGAACATAGTTGTTGAGGTTAAAACTAAACTTACTAAATCTATCACTTTTGAGGGAAGATAAGATGTCACATAAATTTTCAACTGTTATATTATCGTTTCTCGTGATATTCTCTTTTAATGCTTGTAGCCCATCGGATGAAGAGAGTTCTAATCAAGAACTAGAGGAAGAGAGAGAAGAGGAGATTATCAGTGATAATAATATCACACTTGGTGAAGGAGATTTTATAGTTTGTCTTCAAACAGATTCCTTTAGTGTAACACCAGCGAGTGTTGAACCCGATGTAACTATACTTAAAAATATTACATCTAATGAGATAAAAATATCTGTTGATAGTGGTTCTATTGTAGTTTCAGATTGTTTAGAGAAGTTAAACTAAAGAGACTTAAATTTTTAGAAAAAAGGGTAATAGATGAAAAAACCTCTCTCACTTATAAGTGTATTTTTAGTATCTTCAATCTCACTTTTTGCACAAGATATAAAACTTGATGCTAAAGTAAGTTTATATCATATCTTAAAAGATAAATCCAATGAATATGCTCCAAATAATGCAACTGTATACTCAGCCAATCTTAAACTTACTTCACCTGAGTTTTTCAAAACCACTTTAAGTGTTGGTGCATATATTGTTGGGGATGTTGGATTGACAGGTGATGATTCCGATTCAGATATAAAGGTTGCAAAAGGATTATTGTTAGGTGATGCAACATCAGGAGATGATAGTGATGTTAAAGAAACAGTAGCTCTCTTGAGTGAAACCTATCTAAAATATAGGGATGATGCTCTCTTAGTTAATATTGGTAGACAGAGTTTAAACACTCCGATGACAAAAAATAAATACTCCACTATGCCAAATTTCTATGAAGCGGTTGATTTAGATTATATCTTTTTTAAACCATTGAGTATTAAGTTAGGATATATTACAAGGATGGCTTATGGTTCTCGAAGTATTTCCGATTTTGGATTGATTGGTGATGCAACAGCAACAGCGGGAGCAAGTTATGCATCAAAAGGAAGAAGTGCAGAGTTTATAAATATGGGTGCAATAGCAACAGCAACTAAAACCTCTTCTACTGATCAAACCGTAAAACTTGGTAAAGAGAGTGATGGTGTTTCTATGATAGCTCTAAAATATAAAGATTCTGATATAAATTTACAATCTTGGTATTATTTTGCGGATGATATTAGTCATATACTCTATCTTGAAGCTGGGTATAGTTTACTGTTCTCTGGAATAAAGATGGATGTTTCAGCACAATATTTAGCTCAGGATTATCAAGATAGGTTTAAAAACCTGAGTGTTAATAATAACCTATACAATAAAAACTCATCTATTGTAGGAACAAAAATCTCTTTTAAATATAACAAAACTACAAATATTAGTTTGAACTATACTAATAGTAATGATGCATCATTTTTTACACCATGGGGAGGAGATCCTCTCTATACAACTACACTCGTTTCAAGAAATAGCTATCGTCCAGATGTTCAAGCCTACAAGATAGATTTAAAACAGAATTTACCGATAGATGGAATGAAAATTATGTTAGCTTATGCAGATTATGGAAAATCAGATCTCTGGACTAGCTTTAAACAGGGAGGTAAAATTTATAAAAATGTTACACCTTACTCTAAAGGAAAGGAGTTTGACTTAGTACTTAGTTATAAGCCTGTAAAAAATCTTCTGACAAAAATGATGTATGTTATACAAACAAATGAGTTTGACGGTGTGATCGCAACGGATGGTATTACAAAAGCAGAAAGAACGATGAATCATCTGCGATTTATAGCTGTATATAAATTTTAATGAACTCATATGATATAATCTTACTACTTAAATAGAAAAGAAGATGAAGAGATGCAAAAAACAATAGACCTATTAGAAAATAGTAATGAATTAACAGTTATAGACTCGGAGTTAGATATCTATCTTGAAATACCTCACTTAGCATATGCTGAGGTAAAGAAAAAAGATGGTGGAAAGGCTCTTCTTTTTACAAATGTTGTAGATAAAAAGAGTGGTACAAAATTTGATGAACCAGTTTTGATGAATCTTTTTGGTTCCTATAAACGTACGGAACTTCTTTTTGGTAGAACTATCGAAAGTGTAGCAGATGAGATTACAAAACTGTTGCATATGAAACCACCCGCTGGATTTATGAATAAAATATCTTTAGCAACAGAACTTTTTGCTCTAAAAAATATCTTTCCTAAGAAGTTAAAGGGTGAGGGTGCTTGTCAAGAGATTAAATATCTCAATAATGATATAGATCTTTCTAAAATACCCGTTTTAACAACGTGGGAGCAAGATGGTGGTCCCTTTATCACAATGGGTCAAGTCTATACGCAATCACTAGATGGAGAGATGGTAAATCTTGGAATGTACAGATTGCAAATCTATGATAAAAATCATGTAGGGATGCACTGGCAGATACATAAAGATAGTTCACATTTTTTTGATCAATATCAACGAGAAGATAAAAAGATGCCAGTTTCTATAGCGATAGGAGGAGACCCTCTCTATACTTGGTGTGCAACAGCACCCCTTCCTTATGGTGTCAATGAACTTCTGATGTATGGTTTGATTACGAAAAAACCTGCAAAACTTGTTAAATCTTTAACAACACCACTCTATATTCCTCAGGATGTTGATTATGTTATTGAGGGGTGGGTTGATACCTCTATCTTAAAAACAGAGGGTCCTTTTGGTGACCATACAGGGTATTATACTTTAGAGGAGAACTATCCTGTTATGGAAGTAAGTGCTATTACGATGAAGAGAGAGAGAACATTTTTAGCAACAGTAGTTGGTAAACCACCTTTAGAAGATAAATATATGGGCTGGGCAACGGGTAAGATATTTTTTCCTCTTTTAAAAACTACAGCACCCGATTTAATCGATTATCATATGCCAGAAAATGCAGGTTTTCATAATCTTATTTTAGCGAAGATGCAACCACTCTATAAAGGTCATGCAAAACAGTTTATGCATGCTTTTTGGGGTGTTGGACAGATGAGTTTTGTAAAACATGCGATATTTTTAGATGAGAAGGCACCAGAACTTGATAGTTATGAAGAGCTTAGTGAATATATTTTAAACCGCTTTAGTTCAAAATCTCTGTTTATCACAGAGGGAATTTTAGATGCACTCGATCACTCCTCTCCAGAAACATTAGTAGGTGGAAAATTGGGAATAGATGCAACTATTATCAATAGTATAGAGAAACCAACACTATTAAGTGATGATGAATTGTTGATAAAAGTAAAAGAGTTGATTGGTGATGTAATCGATCTAAAACAGTATATGACCCACACAAATAATCCAATAACAGTCATTACATTAAATAAAAAGAGAAATGCTCGTGAGTATTTTGAAAGTTTAACAGAGTTGAAAAACTTTATGAGAGTTGCTGTTTTTGTAGATGAAAAGAGCAATGATATAGATAACTCTTATATGCTTTTATGGAGAGTTACAAACAATATAGATGCTTTAAGAGATCTATATATAACAGATTTAATGATTGGAGTTGATGGTACAAATAAAACATTAGTAGATGGTTTTACTAGAGAGTGGCCAGATGATGTTGATTGTACTTCTAGTGTGATTGAATCATTAAAAGAGAGAAATATTTGGAATTTAGATGAACAGCTTTTAAAGCACTATCAACTGTAATAAGCCGTATATAACACTTTCTAATGTATGATTAGCGAAATTTAATGAAAAAGGTAAGAAGTGATGAATAAACCTATACTATTTTTTGTGATGATGACAGTTCTAACTTTAGCGATATCTGAAGCAGCTGTTTATAAGGGTCAAAGAACTTTTAAAAAAGAGTGTGTGGCTTGTCATAGTAATGGTCAAACATTTGTTGTGAAATATGATACAGAATATTGGGAAAATCTGATGAAAAATGAGGGTCAGTCATTAAGAGAGATACATCTAAAATCTCAAGATGCACAAGACTCAAAAGATTATTTTAATAGTAAAAAGTATGATAGAAAAGTAAAACATTTAAAAGATTTTTTAATCGAATATGCGAAGGATAGTGGGAATGTTCCCGCTTGTAACTAAAGAACTATAATTTAAGGATAACTATGGATAAAATGTGGTCAGGTCGCTTTTTGGCGAGTGCTTCAAGTTTATTAGATGAGTTTAATGCATCTATTATGTATGATAGAAAACTGTATCGTGAAGATATAGAGGGTTCTTTAGCTCATGCGGCTATGTTAGCAAAGCAGGGTATTTTAAATACAGAAGAGTTAGTTCAAATCACAGATGGTTTAAATCAGGTGATGAAAGAGATAGAATCAGGTGAGTTTGAGTGGAATATATCTGATGAAGATCTTCATATGGGTATTGAAAAACGTTTAACTGCCATTATCGGTGATGCTG
>JAYEGK010000288.1:0-7728 GCA_034716265.1 Campylobacterota bacterium | reverse complement strand
CTCCTTTATAAACCCTTCATAGTTCTCTTTTTTATCTCTATATGGTATATAATTATAATGATTTGAAAAAAAACTATCTCCAGCATTAAAACCCAACTTATATGTTATAGCACCATTTTTTTGAAAAAGATTATCAAGTTTTTTAAAGAAACTTCCCATAGGTCCTTGAAGAAATAAAATATTTTTATCTTTAACACTACCTATACTATTCATACTCTCTTCTTTAGCTTTTTAGAGTGATTATACGCAATAGTAGCTGTAACTTTCTTGTAATAAAATTATGAAATTTTATTTTTGTTCTATATTTCAGTGAAGAGTTATAAACCTCTCTCTCTTTCTCCATACCCTCTAAAAGTTGCTCTATCTCGCAAATCTCCAAACGTATAGGATCTATATATTTAGGATATACAATAAGTGTTGCAGCTACAAGTTCATCTAATGAAAGATCTCTATCTCTCCTACTCAAACTCTGTTTATCCTTTGTTAAACCCCACCCTGCATAAAATGGCATTCCATAAGAAAATACCCTTTTTTTCCTCATAAGTGCTTCAAATCCAACCAATGATGTCATAGTATGTACCTCATCACAAACCTCTAGAACACTCTCAAGCCCAACTTCTGTTACAACTCTATCTGCATATTTAAGTGCCTCTTTTTCAGCTATATGCCCTACTCTATTACCTACTAATACATCAGGATGTGGTTTATATACAATATAAGTGTTGTCGGTATTTTCTCTAGCTAATTTTAGAAGTTCTAAATTTGTCATACCAGATGCTCCATATTGTATAGATGCATCATCTTCAACCTGTCCAACAACTAAAGCTATCTTTTTATCTGTTTGAACATTTAACTTTTTATTCTCATAAAGATTATATTTTGAGAGTTTTTTTTCTATTAAATATTTTTGTATCTCTTGCGCTCTTTTTAAAAGATTATCATCAAATGTTACAGTTTTTAAAATATATTCTAAATCACTCTCCTTAGTTGGATCAAAATATATTCCTTTTGAATCTACTACAACTGAATAGGGTTGTGTCAAATCTGAACCCAAACCGATAGAGCGAATAAATCCATCCTCTACTCTATATATCTTTATATTATGTTTTGATGCAAACTCCTCAATAAGAGGAAAACTTTTTTTACCCCAAATATAGATAGAGGAGTTTTTACTCAGACCTTTTTTTAAAGCTAGATTAAAATAATTTTTTTTCAAAAAAGGGTTTATAAAAATAGTAGTTTTTTCATCTAAATCACAAAAAAATGGTTTTATAAAATTATGTTTCCAAAGAGAAAATCCAAAAAAATAGTTCATTCTTTATAATCCTTTAAAATAGTATGAAAGACCAAATGTTACATCAGCCTCATTATGTCTTGGTATCGTATTTTGGTTAAAAAAAATATCTATATGCTCACCATCATCTAGCTGTTCTCGTAATGCAAACTGCAACAGATGTGTATAACTACTAAATTTTTCATCTCTACTTTCATAGGGAGCTGAACTATACTGATATGTAAATAAAAAACTTGTATCGTTTATAAAATCTAAGTCTAAAAAATAATCAACTGAAACTTGACTACCTAATGATAAAAAATATCGATATTTTTTGGATATTATATCTGAAGATAATCTATAATCTCCGTTAAATATTACAATAGCATTAGAAATAATTGAAAATTGATTATAATTTTTTTGAAGTTCGATACCTACCATCAGATCGATTTTTTTAGTTGTAAAACCATCCTCAACACTGCCAAGTGGAATTTTAATACCTATGTTTGTTGCTATATAGAGTGAATTATATCTATAAAAGTTATACTTTAACTCTAGTTGAGGATTTCCAGATACATAATAGGCACTATCTTTATATATTGCATCTGTTACCCTGTACTGCAGTTGATTATCTTTATGTCCCTCATTCTCTCTTGTTGTTTCTATTTTTAATGATGAGTGAACACTATTTAAAAAGTTATCCAAAAAACCTCGAGAGATATAATAAAATGGATAGTTAAATGTAAACTCTAAACTCCTACTTATAGGATAGTAATAGCTAAAATCTAAAGTTGTTATCTCAAAATCTACCTCTAAATTTTCACTTTTTTGAAATATATTTGATTCCGATATACTAATGTCAAAAATATCAGAACTCTTAATCATCGCTGATTGAGTATAGGGTCTATAAAATAAAAGTTGATTTGTGTATTGATTTGATGAATGGATTAGTGAACTAAAATCCAAACTATCGAGACCATATATCTGTTTCTAAATAGGTTCCACCTGGTTGATATATTTCAAATAGATTTTTTAATATATTTATTTCACTTCTTTGTGCTAAATTTGCTAAACTTAATCCTATTCCAACATAACTATGTTGAGAGGGTGCTATCGTATCAAAACTACGATAACCACGTGCATAATACCCAGCTTGAAACTCTATCAAACTCCAATATGTATCTTTTAATGATTCAAAACCACCTAATTTTAATGCTACTAAATGTTTCATACCTGAATAATCCGTAGTATTATCCCCACCTTTTAGATAACCTGATGTTGGCATATACTCTAAACGTATATCTACAAAATCATCTACTTTTGGATTTGAACGGACAAGATAAGCTAAGCCTGCACCCAAAGCATCAGCAAGAAGATCCTCATTTGAAAATCCATAGGGGCTAGTTCCATCACCCACTTCGAGTAAAGTCATCGCTAACATTCCAGATAATGCTCCAGCCAATGATGCTTCTTCAAGTGAATAACCTCTATCCTCCATACGAGAAGCCATAACACGAGATAGAAGATATGTCATATAAAAATGACCTGTTTTATCTGAACCACCCGTATCGGAATCTTGTTCAAACCAATCCTCTCTTCTTGTATGTAAAGAATCATCTCCCCATCTCCAATGATTATATCCCCAAATAGCTATCATTGCATCAACTGTTAAATGATCTATAATCAATCCTGTTGTTGCATCTTCTGTTACTAATGTATAATCATTTAGAGTTTTTGTTGCACTATTTACAGGTTGAATCATATCAGCAATCACTAAAGAGACTAACATAAATAAAAATATCGATACTCTTTGAAACATTGTTTTCCTTGTAATTATGAGTAGAATAATACTAACCCATCACTTAGCACTTGATTAATATTATTTTAGTATAATGTTGCCACTATTTTATTGGAGATTTTTATGCTAACTAAACGTATTAATACACTGTCTGAATCGATTACTATCGCAATTTCAACTCTTGCGCAAGAACTCAAAGCTGAGGGAAAAGATATTTTAAGTTTTTCTGCTGGTGAACCAGATTTTGGTACACCTCAAGTTATTAAAGATGCAGCGATCGATGCCATTAACAATGAGTTTACAAAGTATACTGCTGTTGATGGTATTCCAGCACTTAAAACTGCTGTTGCAAACAAACTCAAACGTGATAACGATTTAACATATGCTCCAAATCAGATTATCGTAAACAATGGTGCAAAACACTCTCTTTTCAATCTTTTCTCTGCTACGATTGATGTTGGTGATGAGGTGATTATTCCTGCACCATACTGGGTAACCTATCCTGAATTAGTTAAATATTGTGGTGGAACTGTTGTAGAGATAGAAACACATGATGTAAGTGCATTTAAAATTACTCCTCAACAGTTAAAAGATGCACTCACTCCCCAAACTAAAATGTTAGTTTTAACAACTCCATCTAATCCTCCTGGTAGTGTTTACTCTAAAGAGGAGCTAACAGCTCTTGGTAAAGTTTTAGAGGGCACTGATGTGATCGTAGCTAGTGATGAGATGTATGAAAAACTTATCTATGAGGGTACATTTACCTCTGCTGCATCTGTAAGTCAAGATATGTATGAAAGAACAGTAACAATTAATGGTCTTAGTAAATCGGTGGCGATGACTGGTTGGAGATTTGGTTATATGGCTGCACATAACACAGAACTTATTCAAGCAACAAAAAAACTTCAAGGTCAAAGTACATCAAATATTAACTCTATCACTCAGATGGCTGCTATCGTAGCACTTGATGGAAAAGCTGATGATGAGATAGAGATGATGAGAGAAGCATTTAAAGCACGACGTGATGAAGCAGTAGAGCTTTTTAATGCTATTGATGGTTTAAGCGTTTTAAAACCAGATGGTGCATTTTATCTTTTTGTAAATATCTCTAAACTTTCAGATGATTCACTTAAATTTGCTCAAGATTTACTTACTCAAAAAGAGGTAGCCGTAGTTCCTGGTGTTGGTTTTGGAAGTGAAGGTTACTTTAGATTTAGTTTTGCTACTGATATTGAAAGTATTCGTACTGGTATCAAACGTATTGAAGAGTTTGTCAAAGAGATTTAATAATCTCTTTGAGGCTCTAAAATTTTGAGATATACTCTGAAAGTAACTTAACCTCATCAGAAGTTAGATTCGATACTTGACCCTTCATAACACCTTTCATCGCTCCACCATAAGAACCATCTTTATATCCATTGAGTGCTGTTTCAATCTTTTGAGCAGACCAGCCTTTGATGATTTCAGATTTATTCAATGCTTTTCTCTCCGCCGATGAACCATGACAACCTGCACAAGAGCTATACAAAGTTGCACCTGTTTTTATTTTAGGTTTCACATCTTGAGTTTGAACAGTTTTAACTGCTACCTCTACCTCTTTTTCAACTTCAACTTCTTTTTCTTTAGCAGGAGCTGTGTCATCCCCGCAACCAACAAACAACATTGTAGCAACTGCCACTGAGATTATAATTTTCATCATTTTTCCTAATATTTTTTCAAATTATACACTATTTTATTTCAATTGGATATAATGTAAACTAATTTAATCAAAGTGATAATACTATGAATTTTGAACCATATCCATTTGAAAAACTTAATAATCTTCTCAAAGATATTACACCAACACAGAGATATACACCCTCTGTTCTAACGATAGGTGAACCTCAGTTTCAAACACCCTCTTTTATACAAAAATCCCTTTCAAACAGCTCCAACCTATTAAAAAAGTACCCTAAAACTTCAGGCGAAGTGACATTAAGAGAAGCACAACGTGAATTTATCTCAAAAAGATTTCATACAACTCTGAGTGATGCAGAGATAATTCCTACATTTGGAACACGTGAAGTGCTTTTTAACTTCCCTCAGTTTTTACTTTTTGATAAAAAAGAGCCTACTATCGCATTTACAAACCCTTTTTATCAAATTTATGAGGGTGCTGCTATTGCAACGCGTTCAAAAACTATTCATTTAAATCTAAATGAAAAAAATAGTTTTAAACCAGAGATAGATGAAGAAGAGTTAGCTCAATGTGATTTGGTAATATTAAACTTTCCAAATAATCCTACCTCATCAGTTTTAACTTTAGATGAACTCGGAGAGTGGGTGTATCTAGCACTTAAACATGATTTTGTACTTTTAAATGATGAATGTTATAGCGAAATCTATACAGATAAACCTATTCCCTCTCTTCTTGAAGCTTCTAAACATGTTGGAAATATAAACTTTAAAAATATTTTAGTAATCAACTCTATCTCTAAACGCTCATCTGCACCTGGATTACGTTCTGGATTTATTGCTGGTGATGCGGTTATACTCAAAGAGTATATGAAATATAGAACCTATGTTGGTTGTGCATCCCCTCTTCCACTTCAAAGTGCAGCAACAACAGCTTGGTTAGATGAAAAGCATGTAGAGGAGTTTAGAGCTATCTATAAAGAAAATTTTGTTATTGCAAAAGAGATTCTTGATATAAAAATACCTGAAGCTACTTTTTATATCTGGTTAAAAGTACCTAATGCTTTAGAGTTTACTAAGAAACTTTATAAAGAGTATAATATAAAAGTATTACCTGGTCAATATCTAGCAAGAGAAAACTCTCAAGGTGAAAATCCAGGGATAGGTTATATAAGAATTGCATTGGTTGAAGATGCTAAAAAAACAGAAGATGCACTACAAAGAGTGAAGGAGTGTTTAGGTGAGTAAAGTAGAAGAGTTTAAAACAAAAGTATTAAAAGCACAAGAGAGTTTTGATATAGCATCTTTATATGTGATGGAAGCAGAGGCTCATGAGATTTTAGATGAGGAGACTCTGCATGGTTTTTATGCAAATATCTTAGACCTTGCATTGGAAAAACTTACAGATACTCTCGAGGCTCATAAAAAGATGAATATAAATGAGATTCAAGATTTTGCAACACTAAGAGCTTTATATGAATATGCTGTAGAGAACTATAGTGCCAAACAAAATAAAGATGCTAGTGCACTATTTGAAGTTCTTAGTGGGTTGAGTAATGATGAAAAATTTTCATCCGCTATGAAATTTCATTGGATAGCAAGTGCTGAGAATATCTCCTTTGATGATTTTTTAGAAAAAATTGCAGATATTGATGCGACACAAACAAGTGGAACTTTTTATATTAGTTGTTTTACAGATGAGGCTCAAAAGCTGGTATGAGAGTTCACTTCATTGGAATTGGTGGCATAGGTATCTCAGGATTAGCTCAATATATGCATTTTTATGGTCATGATGTAAGTGGTTCCGATATGGCTGATACTATCATCACAAAGAAACTTCGTGACTTAGGAATAAGGGTAACGGTACCCCATAATGGGTCAGCTATTGTAGATCAAGATTTAGTGATTCACTCTGCTGTTATTAAAGATACAAATCCAGAAATCATAATGGCAAAAAGTAGATCTATCAAAACCTTAGCTCGTCGTGAAGCATTAGTTGAGATACTTAAAGATAAAAGAGTCTATTCAGTTGCTGGAGCACATGGAAAAAGTACTACTACTGCTATACTAAGTGCCATTATGAATGGTTCTGCTATTATTGGTGCAGAATCAAAAGCATTTGGTTCAAACGTAAGATATAACAATGAGAACAATGTTATGCTTTTTGAAGCAGATGAGAGTGATGCTAGTTTCTTAAACTCCAATCCCTATTGTGCAATAGTTATTAATGCTGAACCTGAGCATATGGAGTACTATGATTACGATGAGGAGCGATTTTACAATGCCTATAAAAAATTTATACTCTCAGCTAAAGTTCGTGTTTTAAATGCAGAAGACCCTTATCTCTCTACTCTCAAAGATAGTGTTGATGCAAAATGGTTATATCCAAGCAAAGATATTAGTAATATTAAATATATACTAATTCAAAATCAACCCTATACTGAATTTACCCTCAAAGATTTAGGTCGTTTTACTGTTTGGGGGTTTGGTGAACATATAGCACTTGATGCTTCTTTAGCTATCTTATCAGCGAAAGATAGTATGCAGATAGAAGATATAAGAAAAAATCTTTTAAGTTTCAAAGGGATCAAGAAACGTTTTGATGTTGTTGGATCTGAAGAAGATGTTGTTATCATCGATGATTATGGTCATCATCCAACAGAGATAAAAGCAACTTTACAATCTGTTAAAGAGTACTCTCATCTTAAAAATTTCAATAAGATCATAACTATTTGGCAACCACATAAATATTCAAGAACGATAGATAATCTTGAAGCATTCGTGAACTGTTTTGATGGAACAGATGAGCTTATAATACTTCCTGTATGGGAAGCTGGTGAATCCCCTCGTGATATAGATTTTAAAGAGCAGTTTAAAAGATATAATCTAACGATGGCAGATAAAATTAAAAGAGTCAATAATAGTATCAACATTATTAAAGACAATAAAACTATTATGAATTTAGATAAAAATCTTATTATCA
>JAYEGK010000287.1:0-7800 GCA_034716265.1 Campylobacterota bacterium | reverse complement strand
ATAGATAATCATGAAAGGCAAAAAGATATAATAGATATAATGGAAGGTGGGAAAGATGCGTTCAAAAAGAGAAAGGATATTTATAATTTATGGAAACATTAGAATTAATTGAGCGAATTTCAAATGGGGAAGATAGTTACACACAGTTTAAAGAACAAGCTGTAAGTAGTAAAGATTTAGCTAAAGAGTTTGTAGCATTTTCAAATGCTGAGGGTGGTATTTTAATTTTTGGTGTTGCTGATGATGGAGAGATTAAAGGACTAAGTACGGATGAAATTGAATCTTTAGGACAATTAATAGGTAATGTTGCAGATAACAATGTAAAACCACCTATTCACCCTTTAATACAAAATATGTCAATAGGTGATGAAAAATTAATTATTGTTTCTATTAAAGATGGTACTAGTAAACCATATGCGACAGCTAGTGGAGATTATTATATAAAATCTAGTTCTGATAAGAAAAAGATTTCGCAAGAAGAACTTAGAAGATTATTTGCTGAATCTAAAAGATTATATGCAGATGAAGATATTGTAAATGGAAGTGATATTAGCGATTTAAATAGTGAACAATTTTTTATATTTTTACAAGAAGAGAATATACAAGTTTATGAAGAACTAAAGCAAGGCAACTTAGAGTTATCTACGGTCTTGGAGAATCATGAATTAGCGAGAGATAATCAATTGACTTTAGCAGGTAATTTAATATTTGGTTTAAATCCTCAAAAGTTTAATAAATCTTTTTATATTGATTGTGTTTATTTTGATGGAGATGATATATCAGTGAGTAAATTTCATTCAAAAGAAATAGTTGATGGTAGTTTTGAAAAATTATACAAAAATAGTATAGATTTTATTAAAAGGAATTTAGATAAGAAACAAGAAGAGGAAGAGTTTAATTCAACTGCTAAAGTAGAACTTGATGAACGAGTATTTACAGAACTTATTATAAACGCTATCGTTCATAGAGATTATTATATTAACTCTTCAATTAAAATTTTCATGTTTCATAATCGTATTGAAATTATTAGTCCCGGTAAATTAACAAATTCTCTTACTGTTGAAAAAATTAAAAGTGGGATATCTATACATAGAAATCCAATATTGAATTCAATATGTAAAAATGTATTACCATATAGTGGATATGGAAGTGGGATAAAGCGATCATTAAGCATAAATCCAAATATTGAATTTATTAATGATATAGATAAAGAAGAATTTAAATGTATTATTTTCAGAACTTGAGGTAATGATGTATATTTAAGGTTGAACACACAACAAGTACGAGGAGACGAATAATTTACCTAAAGGAAAATCATCTCTCAAGTCAACCGTTGCTCAATATTTTGGAATTATAGGTCATACTCTCTTTATATGGTTAGAGTTTTGCTCCAAAAGATAAATGTTTTGTCAAGATAGTATTTGTAATGCTTATTATAAAAGTTTCTCTTGTTACTGTTGGATTTAAACTTGAGGAGATGGTTGTAGATATTATGCTTGGACTTTACTACTTGGTTACTACTATTTATTATTTGGGGTGCTAGGTATGGAAAGGTTTTAATTTTTTGGAAAAAAAACCTCGAGTAAATTCGAGGTTCTAATTTAAAGAATATTAAAAAGTTTTAAAGCATTTTCTGAACTTCTTACTCTAATATTTTCAACATTATCGTTGAGAACTTCAGCAACTTTTTCTATCACTAAAACTGTATACAAAGGTTCATTTCGTTTTCCCCGATGGGGTGTTGGTGTTAGATAGGGTCCATCTGTTTCTATGAGAAGTTTATCTTGTGGAATTTTAGGTAAAACATTGACAAGTTTTTTAGCATTTTTAAAAGTAACCACTCCACCTATCCCAAAATAAAAATTTTCATCTGCTAAAGAGAGTAACTCCTCATCTGCATTATAACAGTGAAGCACTCCCCCTACCTCATCTGCATTATACTTTAAAAGAAGCTCTTTAGAATCTCGTGAAGCATCACGAATATGTACTATCAGAGGTTTTTTATACTTTTTTGCTAACTCTATTTGCGCTATAAAAACCTCTTTTTGTTTCGATTTTTCCCTATTTTTATCCTCCTCAGAACCCTCTAATCTATAATAATCAAGACCACACTCTCCAATAGCTACACATTTTTTATGATGCACATACTTTTCAAAATCAAGCCCTTTAAAGGAGTCTAAATCATAAGGATGCACACCTATGGCAAAATATATATCTTCATATATTTGCGCTATCTCCACAGCTCTATCAAGTGTCGATGGATCAGCACCAGGAATAATAAACTTTGTCACTCCCCCCTCTTTTGCACGAGTTATAACTGCATCTAAATCATCTCTATATCTTTCATCATCCAGATGTATATGTGTATCAACTATCACTATTTTTCTCCTCTTTTAATTTTTTTACAAATAATATATTTTTTATCATCAAATAGATAAAAAATATAGAAACTGAAACTGAACCAAATGATAATAAAAACTCATCTGCCATAAAAAAATTATAAGTTAATATAAATCCTACCATTGAAATTATAAAGCACATCGAACCACCTCCAGAAACTTCATTTATAGAGCATAATTCTAACTCTTTTATCCACTTTTTGAACTGAATTAAGAACTTTGACAAATAAACTATATTAAAATATATAATACTTCATTTTAGGAAAAAACGTGAGACATTTTTTAACACTTAAAGATTTTACAAAAGCAGAAATTTTGGAAATTATCGATATTGGATTAGCAATCAAAAAAGATTTAAAGACTAATATTTATAATGAGGAACTAAAAAATAAAACACTTGCTATGATATTTGAAAAAAGTTCAACTCGTACAAGAGTAAGCTTTGAAACAGGTATGTTCCAGCTTGGTGGTCATGCACTGTTTTTATCAAATCGTGATATTCATCTAGGTCGTGGTGAACCTGTAAAAGATACATCAAGAGTGATATCAAGTATGTGTGATATGGTGATGATAAGAACTTTTGAACACTCTATGATAGAGGAGTTTGCATCTTATTCTAAAGTACCTGTTATCAATGGTCTTACAGATAGTTATCACCCTGTTCAACTTTTAGCTGATTATATGACTATGATTGAGTATGGTATCGAAAAAGATGCTGTTGTTGCCTATATAGGTGATGGCAATAATATGACAAACTCCTGGATGATGTTAGCAGCTAAGATAGGTTTTGAGCTTCGTATCGCTACACCTGTTGGTTATGAGGTTGATGCTGTTATATTAGCTGAAGCTCAAGAGATAGCTAAAGAGAGTGGAGCAGTTATAACAACATCACACTATCCAAAAGTTGCTGCATTAGGAGCTACTATCGTTACAACAGATACTTGGGCTTCTATGGGTCAAGAGGATGAAAAAGAGCAACGTATTAAAGATTTTGATGGTTTTATTGTTGATAAAAAATTGATGTCGTTAACAAAAGATGGTTCAAAGTTTTTACACTGTCTTCCAGCATATCGAGATCAAGAGGTAAGTGAAGAGGTTTTAGAATCACACTCAGAGATAGTTTTTAATGAAGCTGAAAATAGACTTCATGCTCAAAAAGGGTTAATGGTTTGGTTAAATAACCAAAACCATTAAAAACCCCCTAAAAGGTTAGGATTAAATCCAACCTTTTGAATCAGCCATAATAGCTTTATTATTTGAGTTGAAGATATTCACTAAAGTAGAGATAATATCTGTACCATGATTAAAGTAATCTGTAGAAACACAATCTGATTTTGCAGAGTTTAAAACTTTTTTATTTGTCAAATCTACATATTCAGAGATAGCTTTATCAACATTTGACAACTCTCTTTTTATACTAGAACCATAAAGATCTTTATGTTTAGAAAGAACATTTCTCATATCTGATTGAAGTCTAGATTCTAAACTGCTGATCTCACTAAGCATTGCTGTCATTGCAAATTTTTGAGTATCTGTAATAGATTGTTTAGCAACAATCCCTGAACCCATACCTCTCATCTTACCAATCTGTTCAGCTAATGGTAAAATAGTTTCCATCATAATAGCTGAAGCCTCTTTTCCAAAAGGATTTAAATCTTTTGAACCCTGCTTACTAATAGATTGAGCAAGCATTAAAATCTGGTCAACTTGTCCTGTATAATCTTTGAATGTTTGATCTGCTTTTTGATCAAATGCTACATTGCCTAGTTTAGTAAGTGCTTGAGAAATATTATTTGCTGAAGAACCGATCGTAGAATGTGATGCTAATGGTAATGACTCCATTGTACCTATCGCTTTTTTCATATCTCTTTTATTTGAGTGAATTAAAAGTAAAGCACTTTTATTTCCATTCATATAACTATTTGTCAAACCACGAGTCTTTTGAGTCGCAATCATTAAATCTTTTAATGCTCCAATATATTTTGCATTATTCGCCTGCTCATCATTACTAAAAAGAGACTTCGCTTCTAAACTAAATATCAATAGTGCTACAACTAAAAATATACGCATCGTTAAATCCTTTGATTTTATTTAAAATAATATTTTAACACTATTTGCTATAAAAATAACTGATTTTAATTAAAAATCTAATATTTAATTCCTGTAGCAACTCTTATCTTTTCCATCATCGGTCCAGCAACTATTTTTGCTTTCTCTGCACCACTATTTAAAATATCTCGAACCTCATTTTGGTTACTCATATAATATTCACGTTTCTCTCTATACTCTCTAAAGTACTCCCACATAACTTCACCAAGATAAAGTTTAAAGTGTCCATGACCCTCTCCACCACTTGTATATCTATTTTGTAATTCAAGGAGTTTTGTATGATCTAAAAATAGTTTTGCCATATTATAAACATTACAGTTCTCATACTCTTTTGGTTCCTCCATCGCTACATTTTCAGTTACAATTTTTTTAATAGTTTTAAGTTGTTTCTTCTCTTCACCAAAAATATTTACAGTGTTTCCATAACTTTTAGACATCTTTTGACCATCAGTTCCTGGTACTGTTGCAACATTTTCCTCTATTTTAAACTCTGGTATTTTAAAAATATCTCCATACTCATTGTTAAATTTTATTGCGATATCACGTGCTATCTCAACATGTTGAATCTGATCTTTACCAACAGGAACAATATCTGGAGAGTAGAGTAAAATATCTGCTGCCATTAAAACGGGATAGGAGAAGAGTGAGTGGTTAGCAGAGATACCCTTGGCTGTTTTATCTTTGTAACTATGAGCGCGTTCAAGAAGTCCCATCGGGGTAAATGCTGAAAGAATCCAGTAAAGTTCTAAAACCTCTTTAGAATCTGACTGCACCCAAAAAGTAGATTTTTCAGGGTTAATACCTAAAGATAAAAAATCGGTTGCTGTTTGCATAGTTAAATTTGCTAAATTTTCTCCACCATTTCCACTACTCATAGCATGATAGTTTGCAATAAAAGCAAAAGTATCATTTGATTGTTGTGCATCTATCATCTGTTTAATAGAACCAAAATAGTTTCCAATATGTAACTCCCCTGAGGGTTGAATACCTGTTAAAAGTCTCATATAATATCTCCTAGTTTTTTTAGAGTATTATAGCAAAATAGCAATTTCAAAGTTTTGTTTTGATAGTATCCTAGCTTACTTACCTCTTCTTTTTAGGAAACTTTTTTGAAATCTTTCTTACTTCTTTTGTTGAGTCTTTATCTCTTTGCTCAAGAGAACTACTCTATTAAAATAGCTTATGGCAAAGTTACATCGAGTGATTTAGGTGAAATTTTAATGGCTGATATACAAGAGCATAAAGATAATCTTAAAGTTCTTGCTATCGATACATCTTATCTCCTAAAAAGAGATATCTATAATTTACCAATAGATATAACTCTTAATCTTGGTGGTAGTTGTTTTAATGAGGACAACACACATAATAATATTTATGAAACAGTCTTGTATATCAAAGCCTATTATAAATTTAATACTTTAAATAGTAGATTTGGTTTTGGAGAGGGTCTCTCCTATACAAGTGATGTTTTAATAACAGAATATCTTGAAGCAACTCAAAAAAAAGATCATTATTCTCAGTTTTTAAACTACTTAGATATTAGTTTAGATTTTGATTTTGGTAAGTTAATGAGCTATAAACCCCTCTATTTTACCTATTTAGGGGTAACGATTAAACATAGATCAGGAATATTTGGTCTTATAAATAATGTAAGTCATGGTGGTTCAAACTATAATACTTTCTATATAGAAAGAAAATTTTAAAACATAAGGAGTCAAAATATGTATGAATGGGTTCTTTGGTTTCATGTGATTTCATTTATCTCTTGGTTTGCAGTTCTTTTTTATCTGCCAAGACTTTTTGTATATCATGCAGAAAATATAGATAACAGTGGTTTTGTAGAGGTTGTAAAAGTTCAGGAGATGAAACTTTTCAAATATATCGGTGTTCCATCTATGTGGACAACTATACTTAGTGGTTCTTATCTTAGTTACGTTGTCGGTTTTAGTGGCAATGGATGGTTACATGCAAAGATTACTTTTGTGGTGCTACTTGTAGTTTATTTTTTCTCAATGGATAAGTACAGAAAAGAGTTTTTAGAAGATAGATGTACAAAAAGTGGTAAGTTTTTTAGAGTCTATAATGAAGTGCCAACAATTTTAATGATGATTATTGTCGCTATGGTTGTTATGAAACCGTTTTAGAGGATTTTATAGCGGCAGAGCGCTGGAACGCTCGTAAGACCACAATCTAACAAAAGGAGGAACTTCATGCATAAGTTTCAGCTTAGGATTATATCATAATTTCTATTTCTCGCCTTTTTTCTTAGCCTTAAACAACAAAGGTGTTCCTGTAAAGTTAAACGCTTCTCTCATTTTATTTACTAAATAACGTCTATATGTAAAGTGTAAACCACTAGGTTTATTCATAACTATCGCTATTTTTGGAGGACGAGTTTCATACTGCGTTCCGTAGTAGATACGGATAACCTGTCCACTAACGCTTGGAAGCGTATGACGACGAAGAGCTTTTTCTATAACTTCATTTATTTTTGAAGTTGGAATGCGTTGAGAGTAGTTTTCGTTTATCTCTAAAATCATGTCATGAAGTTTATCGACACGCAGATGCGTTTGAGCGGAGAGAGTGATAATAGGGGCGTAGGAGAGGAATTTAAATCTATCACGAACCTCTTTAATTATTTTATCATGCTCCTCGCGTTTAGAGATATCCCACTTGTTTAGAACAATGATACAAGAGAGTCTGTTGCTATCAACAAGACCAGCAATCTTCTCGTCTAAATCTAAAAAAGGTTCACTCGCGTCTAAAACGATAAGCGCCATATTTGAGTTCTCAAGCATCTCTGTTGTACGCATAAGCGCGTACTTTTCAATCCCTAAAATTTTACCACGACGACGAAGACCCGCAGTGTCAACAAATGTAATCTGCTTATCTTTGTAGTCAATAGTCTCATCAATAGGGTCAATTGTTGTGCCGGCAACACTACTTACAACTGAGCGTTCTTCACCAAGAAGCGCGTTTAAAAGTGAACTTTTACCAACGTTTGTACGACCGATAATGGCTATCTTGATATGGTTAATATCCTCTTCGTCAAACTCTTTTATACGGTCATTGTTTCCAAAAATAGTATCATCAACGATAACGCCATCCATCTCATCTTCATCCCAATACGTGTAACCATCATCATCCGCTTCGTTTTGAGCTATATTTGCAAAGAAATCTTCATCACTCTCTTGTTCTGGTTCTATAACTTGAATATCTTCTTCACTCTCCTCTTTAACGATGTCGCTATCTGGAATTTTATCGCCAATCCACTCTAAAAGTTCAACCGTAT
>JAYEGK010000286.1:0-8012 GCA_034716265.1 Campylobacterota bacterium | reverse complement strand
AAATAAAATAATAAAGATAAGATATATAGGAAAATCATGATAGATTTAAAGCTGTTACAAAAAGATTTCGATGTTGTGAGTGCTAAACTTAGTAGAAAAGGTGTAAGTACTGAAATTTTAGAAAGTTTAAAAAAGAAAAATGAGGAGTTAAAGATTGCAAAACAGGGTTTTGAAACGCTTCAAGCACTTCAAAACTCTATGAGTAAAGAGTTTGGTATCTATAAAGCTAAAGGGAAAGATATAGGTGAGTTAAAGGCAAAAGTAGATGCCAATAAATTACTTATAAATGATGCTATTGAGATTCAAAGAGCAGCAAAAGAATCATTAGAAAACTCTGCAATGGCAATAGCAAATATACCAGATGATTTAGTGCCAGATGGTGCAGATGAAGATGATAATGTTGAGTTAAGAAAAGTGCTTACTCCTAAAGAGTTCTCTTTTACACCTAAAGAGCATTGGGAGCTTGCAGAACAAAATGGTTGGATAGATTTTGAGCGTGGTGTAAAACTAGCGACTTCAAGATTTTCTGTTTCTTTTGGAATGGGTGCCAGATTAGAACGTGCATTGATTAACTTTATGTTAGATTTTAATCGTTCACGAGGATTTGATGAGGTAAGTGTTCCTGCACTTGTAAATAGAACAGCCTTAGAGGGAACAGGTCAATTACCAAAATTTGAAGATGATCTCTATAAGATGGATGGACAGGAACTATTTCTTATTCCAACAGCTGAAGTTCCTGTGACAAACCTTTATCAAGATGAGATATTAACAGCGGATGAACTTCCTAAAAAGATGACAGCATACACTTCATGTTTTAGAAAAGAGGCGGGTGCTGCTGGACGTGATACAAGAGGGATGATAAGACAACACCAGTTTCATAAAGTTGAATTGGTAACTATTTCAAACCCAGATGAGAGTGAAAAAATCTTTGATGAGATGGTAGAGTGTGCTTCAGATATATTGAGTGCATTAGAGTTACCACATAGAATAGTACAGCTCTGTACAGGTGATTTAGGTTTTTCAGCTGCACATACAACAGATATAGAGGTGTGGTTACCAGGGCAAAATAGTTACCGTGAAATCTCCTCTATCTCAAATACAAGAGAGTTTCAAGCAAGACGTGCAAAGATACGTTTTAAAGATGGAAAGAAAAATAGATTTGTACATACACTCAATGGTAGTTCTCTTGCTGTTGGAAGAACCCTTGTTGCTATTATGGAGAACAATCAAAATGAAGATGGTTCTATTGAGATTCCAGAGGTTTTAAAACCTTATCTAGGACTCTAATAATAGAATGCCTAAAATATGAACCTATAGTATGTTCAAACAACCTAATATTGGGTTAAATCAGAAATATTTAAGCCAATACATAATAAAGTATTGACAGCTGAATTATTATTGATTCGGAAATATTTTAATCCAAGGGTAAGCCTATGAATAAAGCTCAATTCGTTGAACTAGTACAAACAAGTGGTGAATATAAAACTAAAATTGAGGCGGAAGCTGCAATTAAAGCATTTACTGAAGCAGTAACTACTGCATTAGTTCAAAAAGAAGATATCTCTTTAGTTGGTTTTGGTAGTTTTGTTGCAACACTACAAAAGGGTAAAACAGGAAAAGTTCCTGGTACTGATAAAACTTATACTACTCAAGATAAAATGGTTCCTAAATTTAAAGCTGGCAAAGGTCTTAAAGACCGTGTAGCAGCTGGTAAATAGTTGTTTAAATATCACATTCTAAAATGTGATATTTAATAAAAACTCCAAGTATGACTTCATTTTTTAATATAGCCAAAAGAACTCTTTTAACCCCAAAATCTCTCTTAATAAATAAACTTTACTCAGTCGCATCTAAAAATAATTTTTTAATATATAAAAATATAACAATTTATGAGGGAAAGAGAGGTTTTCTTGTACCTTTAATTATTGTAGATAAAAATAGAGGTATATATATATTTAAGGTAGAATCCCACTCCTATGATGAGTTGAAAAACTCTAAGCTTCAAGATATTAAGAAGCAGGGTTTTAATCGTTTGAGTTTTGAAAAGATACAAAATCTTATTGATATTAAACTGGAAAATATTGAAAAAAAAGTGCCTATATTTAAATTTTTATTGATGGAGAATTTAAATATAGCTCAGTATGATTATTTAGATAGCTCTTTTCATGATCTTTTACCAAAAGATATTATTCTCTTTAATGATACCTCAGAGGCAGATATCTTAAAAAAGTTTCAAACTATCTCCTCTCCATTGGAGAGTGTGATAGATATTTCTGCAGTTATCGGTAGTTTACTCTTCCAATACTCTATAAAAGAGGATAACAGTCACTATCTAGTAACAACAGAGCAGATGAAGTTTATAGATGCTGATATTGAAGGAGAGGTAACACTTAAGGGAAAGATAGGGAGTGGACGAACTTCATTACTGTTATTAAAAGCTGTGCATGATATTTTAAATGAGAGTACACTTACTATAGTTATTGTTAAGTCAACACTATTAGCATCTCAAAGATTGGAGAGGCAACTTCTCAATCTTTTAAAAGATAACAGAATTACGATAGATAGAGATTCGATAAAGATTTTAACACCTCGTGATATTGTAAATAAACATCTTAAAAAACTTCATAAAAAAGAGTTAGGTAGGAAACTTAAAATTGATAAAGATTTAATGAAAAAGAGATTTTATCTAGCGGATAAACTGTTTTGTGATGATGTTGATTTTATTGAGAATGAATTTTTAACCTATCTCATTCATATACAAAAGGAGCGAACAGTTCTTTTTGTTACTAATAATAACTATAAAGAAACATATAGTTTAACTAAAAGTTTTAGATTAGAAAATCAGAAGGTGAGCTTTTATATATGTGAACCCTATAAAAAAGCTTTAGAGATAGTAAAAAATATTTTAACCTCCTCTGCTCCTCAAAATATACTTATTGTTTCAAACAATATTATAGGACAAGAGCTTATAAAACATCACTTAGAGATAGATTTAGATAAGGAGATTGTAGATGATATTCAGCTCTCCATATATAATGATATTCATGGATTAAGTGCTAAATCTGTTATTTTAATGGATGGCTGTGTTGCTTCTTTTCGAGATTTAGCATATAGCTTTTATTTGGCAAAAAGAGATACCTATGTACTACATGATGAGATGTGTGAACAGATTAATAGTTTAAGGAATAGTTATGAAAATAATAAAAACTAAGCAAGAGTGGAAAGAACAACTGACACCTGAAGAGTTCTATGTTGCAAGAGAACATGGAACAGAAGCACCATTTAGTGGTAAATATAATGATAATAAAGAGATGGGATTATATAGATGTATCTGCTGTAATGCTCCTCTGTTCCCATCAGATACTAAGTTTGATTCAGGAACAGGTTGGCCAAGTTATTATGAAAGTATTGAAGATGCCATAACAGAGGTAAAAGACAATACTCTTGGAATGATGAGAGTGGAGGTAAGATGTTCTAATTGTGATGCACATTTAGGTCATGTATTTCCTGATGGACCAGAACCAACTGGTATGAGATATTGTATAAATTCAGTATGTTTAAATTTTGAAAAAGAGGAATAAAATATGAAAAAGATATTTTCAGTTATATTTGTACTACTACTACTAAGTGTAAATGGATATGCTAAAAATCCACATGTTGTACTTGAAACTACACAGGGGACTATTGAGATGGAACTTTTTCCAGATATAGCTCCATTAGCCGTTGAAAACTTTATGACACATATTAAAAATGGATATTATAATGGAATAGCCTTTCATAGAATTATCAAAAACTTTATGATTCAAGGTGGTGATCCAACAGAGAGTGGTCGTGGTGGTAAGAGTATTTGGGGCAAACCTTTTAAAGATGAATATAAAGATAAAACATTTAATAAAGCGGGTGTATTAGCGATGGCAAATGCTGGACCTTTTACAAATGGAAGTCAGTTTTTTATTACAACAGTAAATACTCCTTGGTTAAATGGTCGTCATACAATTTTTGGTCAAGTGATAAGTTCATCGATGGATGCTGTTAAAAAACTAAATCTTGTTAAAACAGGGTATCGAGATAAACCTAAAGAGCGTCAAGAGATTATTAAAGCTTATATTAAATAGGGATAAATATGGAAATCGGAACAATGAATAAACTTGAAAAACAAGCTTTGAAAAAAAGTGGTCCAGACCTAGTTAGACTTGGTTTTGCACTCTTTTTTATGATAGCTGTATTAACATATAGCTTTTTAAGTAATGGTGCTATTCCAAACAATATGTTTCTTGCCGTTGCAGCCCTTATAGGTGCATATATGGCTATGAATATTGGTGCAAATGATGTTGCAAACAATGTTGGTCCAGCTGTTGGTTCAAAGGCGATGACACTGACAACTGCTATTATTATAGCGGCTATATTTGAAGCTTCAGGTGCATTAATCGCTGGTGGAGAGGTTGTAAGTACTATTAAAAAAGGTATTATCGATATTAACGCCTTTGGTGATAACTCTGATCCTTTTATCTGGGCTATGATGGCTGCACTTTTGGCTGCTGCTTTATGGCTAAACTTTGCAACAATGATGAAAGCACCTGTTTCAACAACGCACTCTATCGTTGGTGGAGTTATGGGTGCTGGTATCGCTGCAGCTGGGTTTAGTATCGTTGATTGGGGTACTATGGCTAAAATTGCTGCTTCGTGGGTTATATCTCCTGTTCTTGGTGGTATTATCGCAGCTGCTTTTCTTTTTGCTATAAAAAAGTCTATCGTCTTTAAAGATGATAAAGTAACAGCTGCAAAAATGTATGTACCTATTTTTGTTGCTATTATGTCTTGGGCTTTTGTAACATACTTAACACTTAAAGGTCTTAAAAAAATATGGCCAGATATCGTTGAGTTTTTAAATATGATTCCATTTGTAGCGATAGAGATGACAAAGAAACCAACATTTTTAACAGCTCTTATCTTAGGGTTTATCGTTGCGATAGCAGTTTATAGTTTTGTCAAAGCAAAGTTGGCTTCAGATAACACTGTTCTTGAAAACTCTAAAGCATCAGTAAACACACTCTTTACAATCCCTCTTATATTTGCAGCTGCACTTTTAAGTTTTGCTCACGGTGCAAATGATGTTGCCAATGCTATTGGGCCATTAGCTGCTATTAATGATGCAGTTGTTAATGGTGGTATATCCTCTAAAGCGAGTATTCCTTTATGGGTTATGGGAGTTGGTGCATTAGGTATCGCTCTTGGTCTTGCTCTTTATGGTCCTGCACTTATCAAAACTGTTGGTTCAGAGATAACAGAACTTGATCAGATTAGAGCATTTTCTATCGCTATGGCAGCGTCTATTACAGTTATTATAGCTTCTCAACTTGGATTGCCTGTAAGTTCGACACATATCGCTATTGGTGGTGTTTTTGGTGTTGGTTTTTTAAGAGAGTATCTCCATCTTAGTGAAACTAGATCAACGATTGAAGAGGATGAACTTGCTATTATGGATGAAAAGAAAAACTTAAATGCTTATAATGCAGAGTTAAAAACAGTCGAAGCAAAAGAGAATAAATCTGAAGATGAGTATAAAAGAATAACTGAACTTTACAAAATAATAGCAGATGAAGAGAAAGCTATTAAGTCAACAAAAAAACATCTTAAGAGAACGAAAAAAGTTGAATTTGTAAAACGTGATGCTATTAAGAAAATTATTACTGCATGGGTTATAACAGTTCCATCAGCTGCTATACTTTCAGCAATCTTATTTTTTATGATTAAAGGGATAATGTCTTAATAGAGAATCTTAAGAGCTTGGAGTTAAATCTCCAACTCTGTTTTAACACAGTTTCTACCACTATCTTTTGCTAAGTATAAAGCACTATCTGCACGACCAATAACCTCCTCCATACTGTTACCCTCCATAACTTTTGCAACACCAAAACTCACTGTAATAGACCCCGCAATATCTATCTCCATCTTTTCTATATAGACTCTTAATTTTTCAGCTAGTTTTACAGCATTATTCAAAGAAGCGGTAGGTAGAAGTATGACAAACTCCTCTCCACCCCATCGACAAACGATATCGATATTTCTTAAAACTTTGAGTAGAGCATGTGACACTTGAATTAATACTTTATCTCCTATATTGTGTCCATAGGTATCATTAACTTTTTTGAAAAGGTCTATATCTAAAATAATAAGAGACATATCATTATGACGTTGCACCATCGACTGATATGAGGAGAGATAGAGTTCTGAAAATTTATATCTATTATATAAACCTGTTAAGGAATCTGTAGATGCAATTGTTTCATACTCTCTATTTTTATTTTCAAGAATATTATTTATTTCATGAAGTTCTGATTGATACTCTTTCATAAGCATAGCCCATTTTGAATAGGTTAAAGAGATTAACTCTTTTTGAGAAATAATTCCATTCAAATTTCCATTTTCATCAATAACTACGACTCTTTTGTAATGTTTTTCTTTAATAAAAGTTAAGGCTTCTTTAATAGATGCATCTTTACCTATTGTATTTACAGGGGATGACATATAGTGAGAGATTGGAAGATTTAAACTCTTTTTTGATTTAATAATTAGCATTATATCTTTAGTTGTTACTATTCCAATAGGCTTCATCTTCTCAACAATAACAACATTGTCAAATGAAGCTTTAAGCATATCTTGAAGTAGTGCAGATGTGGTAATATCTTGTTTAACCCATTTCATTCTACGACCAAGTTTTAAAAAGTCACCTAATGTATAGTTATCCATCAATGTATCTGGGTCTATATTTGTTATAATATCTGTGTGTGTTATTAAGCCATAAAGTTTATAGTTTAGATCTACAACACAGATATACTCAATAGAGTTATTGAGATATTCTAAAGTCTCTAAAATATTTTTATTTTTAAGGATAGTTGGAGCAATGGCTAAATCTAACTCCTCTAATTTTAGTTCTAAATCTAAACTTTCTTGTTGAATATTTAAAATATCTAAAATAGTAAATATTCTGAATAGATTGTTATCTTTCACTATTACATTTCTATGTGTACTTTTTAACATAACCTCAATAGCATTGGAAATTGTACTTGAGATATCTACAGAGATAACAGATGTTGAGGCTATATCATATACCAGTGGAAATTTCATATTTAGGATAACTCTTTTTCTCTTTTTATAAGTGCAACAACACCATCATACATATCTTGGATACACTCAACTTCTGTTACACCGAGACGTCTTTTGTTTGATATATCGTAAATACCCTCTTTACTTTGGGAGTGTTCACCATCTATACCACGAATCTGAACATTATATTTATCTACTATGGATTGAAACTCATCCATATTTTGAGCAAGATTAGGAAGTTTGATATGAACACTTGCTCTCATCGCTGTACCTAAGTTTGTAGGACAAGATGTTATATATCCTAAACGTTCACTATATGAAAAAGATATCTTCTCTTCTATCTGAGATATAGCGTCCACCAAACGTGTAAACACCTCTTTTATATCTCCACCTTTTTGCATAGAGATAATTCGAAGTTGATCCTCTTCATTAATCCATACAAGAAAAGTTTTTTCATTATTGTGAAATATTCCTCTTCCATTTGGCCAATCTCTATTGAGTCCAGCTGATTCTAAAAACCTATCTCCCGCTTTAAAAAGAAAATGTTCTTTTATAAGAGATTTTTTTTCTTGATCTGTTAAACTATTTAAAGCATAATAGTTTCCAGCTAAATTACCCTTAAACTGAGTAAGTATCTGTGAAATATCTTTTTCAATCTTGTTACGTTGTTCATCGGATATCGCACTTCCAAGAGGAGTATCGGTTATATTTCTAGCCACTCTAATTCTTGTAGATAATATATAACTGTTTTCTTTATCGGGATTAACAGCATTAAAGTCATCAGGATTGAGATTACTTTTATGTTTCTTTTTTTGAGAGAAATTATGATACTCCTCTATAATTGGATTAAGAAGAGGGGAGAAAATATCATAAGATTCACTATCTCCAGCATAGGCACCGATACT
>JAYEGK010000285.1:0-8014 GCA_034716265.1 Campylobacterota bacterium | reverse complement strand
CAGATATAAATAAGGACCCTGATGCAGAGGAGAAATTTAAAGAGATAAATTCTGCATATGAGATACTGAGTGATAAAGAGAAAAAGATGCAGTATGATCGTATGGGTGATGGTCTGTTTGGTGGTCAAAATTTTAGTGACTTCTCACGAAGTCATGGAAGTGCTGGCTCTGCAGATTTAGATGATATTCTAAGACAGATGTTTTCTAACGGTGGTGGGGCTGGTTTTGGTGGAAGTGGCTTCGGTGGAGGTTTTGGATCCCATCAACAGCAACAACAAGTAAACCTTGATATAGAAACAAGTGTAACTATCCCTTTTGTTGTTTCTATTTTAGGTGGTTCTCACTCTGTTTCTGTTAATGGCGAAAGATTTGATATAAAAATCCCAGCGGGTGTTAACAGTGGCGAGAAGATGCGTGTTAAAGGAAAAGGACATGCTCAAAATGGACGAGCAGGGGATCTTTTTCTAAAGATTACCGTTGCATCAAGTTCAGAGTATGAAAGAGAGGATGAAGATCTAGTAAAAACTTTTGATGTTCCTCTTCATTCAGCACTATTTGGCGAAAAAATTGCTATACAAACATTAGAAAAAGAGATTAAATTAAAAGTTCCCGCTAATACAAAAAATGGTCAACGTTTTCGTGTAAAAGAGATGGGTGCTATAAACCGTAAAACTAAAGTTCGTGGTGCACTCTATCTCAAAGCCAATATTGTTCTTCCCCCTATTGATGAATTAGATGAAGATCTAGTGAAGATGATGAAAGAAAAACTACCTCAAGAATAAAAGAGATAAAAAATTATGATACATAAATATGATGAACCTGTTTACCTTATAAGTATTGTATCTAAAATTTTAGATATTCATCCTCAGACTCTTCGCCAATATGAACGAGAAAACCTTATCTGTCCCTCTCGTTCAAATGGTCGTATAAGGCTCTATTCAGAGCGAGATATAGATAGAATAAAACTTATTCTAAGACTTACTCGTGAACTCGGTGTTAATCTAGCTGGTGTTGATATCATCTTACGATTAAAAAAGAATGTTGATACTATGGAGAGTGAAATTGCAACACTTAGGCATGAGGTAGCTTGTGCTAAAAATACTCATTCTGTCTCACCTGATAAGGCTCTTGTTACTAAAAAAAGTATTTATGAGATAATTATTTTTGAAGAGTAGCTATATACTACTCTTTCATTCTTATAATATCTGCACCTACACCCTCTAGTTTTTTTTCTAAAGAGTCATATCCTCTATCAAGATGATAGATACGATGTATATTCGTCTCCCCCTCAGCTACTAAACCAGCTAATACTAAAGCACTAGAAGCTCTCAAATCTGTTGCCATAACATCTGCACCACTTAAGGTAGACTTACCATTTACTGTTGCTGTATGACTATTTAAAGATATATCTGCACCCATACGTTGCAATTCACTTACATGCATAAAACGATTTTCAAAAAGTTTCTCCTCTATTATCGATACACCTTCAGCCTGTGTGGCTAAGGCTAAAAATTGGGCTTGCATATCTGTTGGAAAAGCTGGATACTCTTGTGTTACAATCTTTACTGGTTTGATTTTTTCTGATGGATGAATGGTGATAGTATCCTCTGTAATTGTAAAACTACTACCCATCTCCTCTAATTTTGACAACACTGCTCCTAAATGAGAGGAGTTAACATTTTTTACTGTTAATGTTGATTTCGTGATAGCACCTGCACATAGATAAGTTCCCGCTTCTATTCTATCTGGAATAACAGAAAACTCTTGAATATCTACAAGTTTACCATCATTACCCTCTATCGTTAAAAATGCTGTCCCTATTCCATCGATTTGAACACCACTACTGTTTAAAACTTCACATAACTGAACAACTTCAGGTTCTCTTGCAGCATTAGTAATTGTCGTTTTACCTTTTGCAAGTGCTGCTGCCATAATAATATTTGCCGTTCCCGTTACAGTAATTTTATCGAAAATAATATTACACCCTTTTAAACCATCAGGAGCAGTAGCTTCTATATACCCCGCTTTAATATCAATAGTTGCACCCATCTGCTCTAATGCTTTTAGATGCAGATCTATCGGGCGTTGTCCAATAGCACAACCACCTGGCATAGAAACTTCACAATGTCCAAATCTTGCAAGGATAGGACCTAAAACAAGTATCGAAGCACGCATAGTTTTAACAATATCATAGGTCGCTTTTGTTTTGTTGAGAGCTTTTGTATCGACAACAACTCTATCCTCTCTAAAATCACACTCTGCACCAAGATTTGATAGTAGTTTTAATAGAGTTTTTATATCTGCAACATGAGGTAGATTTTTTATATTTACACTATTTTTTGCTAAAATAGTCATAGCTATAAGTGGTAACGATGCATTTTTAGCACCTGAAATTTTAATAGTTCCACGAAGAGAATCAACTCTTTTTGTTTGTAAGTAATCCATATATTTTTCACCCAATGTACAAATTTTAAATTATGCCAATTATAGCTAAGATTACTTGATTCATATATAATTTTGTTATACTTATTGTAACAAATTAAAAATTTCAAGGCTAAATATGAGTAAATTTTATCTTTTATTATGGTTAAAATGGGTCATTCGAGTTTCTCTATGTAGCTTTATAATTGCAACTGCTATATCTTTTATTATTACCTTATATATCTATGTAAATTTAGGTATGCCTATATTAGATACTAAAGTTCTCTATGCTCTTTTTGATGTTGGAGTGTTTTGGTTTCGAATTATCTGGAGTTTTAGTTTGCTTATTGCTCTTTTTAGAAGTGTCAAATATATTTTTAATAATCCAACAAATAGTTATGAGTTTAAACTTTTAGATTGTAAAGAGAATAAAAATATCGAAGTAATAGGTTATGGTGATTTAGTAAAAGTCTGGAGAAGGTGGTTTATGCTTCTTATCTGGTTGGTTGTTGTTCAGATGATAATTACAACTTTCTTACTATATATTTTACTATATAGTAAAGATGTTTTTATATGGTTTAATATCTATTGGTTATTTATATCTATTTTAATTGCTGGTTATTTCTCTTTTATTTTACTCTCAAATAGATGTAAACAGGTCAAAATAGGGATAGCTTAAACAGAAGCTATCCAACCACCACCAATCAATCTATCCCCATCATAAAAAACTGCAGCTTGTCCAACAGCAACACCAAAAACAGTTTCATTTAACTCTAAGTAAGCTCGATCATTTTCTATTTTCACATTACACTCTACCGCTTTTGTTCTATATCTTAATTTAACCGTTGTTGTAAACTCTTGATTATTATCAAACATATTTAAATTTTTCAACACTACACTTTTACAAGCGAGTTCCTCTTTCTTACCAACAACTATCTGGTTTTTTTCTGGATTTATACTTAAAACATAGTGTGGATCGTGGGCCCCTCTAACACTAAAACCTTTTCTTTTTCCTATTGTATAGTGCATATATCCCTTATGTTCACCTACAACTTTTCCATCCCTGTCTAAAACTTCTCCGCTATTGTCTACATCCACATAATCTTTTAAAATATCTGTATAGGTTGTTTCCACAAAACATATCTCATTTGATTCACCTTGAGAAGCAAATGATTCCAATCCTTCAATAGAGGAAGCCATCTCTTTTATATCACTTTTTTTTCTCTCTCCTAATGGAAAAATAACTCTAGGTAATATAGTTTTGTCTATATAAAATAGAAAGTAACTTTGATCTTTCGTATCATCTTTAGCTTGATAAAGATACTCTCCATCTGTTTTTAGATAGTGTCCCGTTGCGATATATTCAGCACCTATTGTATCTGCAAACTCCACCATCTTTCCAAATTTTAAGTTACGATTACACAATGCACAGGGATTAGGTGTTTCACCTTTTGCATAGGTATCTATGAATGGTTGAAACACTTTTTCATTAAAAGTATCTTGGAGATCTAAAATATGAAGTTTTATTCCTACAAAATCGGAAGCTTTTTGTGCACGGGCTAAATGAACTTCATGAAAACCTGAATTTGAATGAAGTTTCATATAGAGACCCTCAACTTCATAACCATCCTGTTTTAATAACAGTGCAGATATAGTGGAGTCGATACCTCCACTCATACCTACTAATACTTTTTTATTTTTCATATTTTATCAATCTTCTTTTATAATCTATTTACTAAAAATGAAACTAAAGACTCATAATATTTTGTATTATCTAAACCAGCCTCTTTTAGAAGTTTAATCTGATTTAATAAAGATTCTTCAATCTCATTCATAACACATTCCAAATCATCCGTTAATCTTATTAACTCTATATCATGTGCATCTATCATACCATTAGAAATCAACCTATTTTCAATAAACTCTATTAGTGGTTTATAAAAATCAACTCCAATAACAAAAATTTTAACACCTGTTACTTTTTTAGTCTGTACAAGTGTTAAAGCTTCAAACAGTTCATCTAATGTTCCAAAACCTCCTGGAAAGATAACATATGCCATAGAGTATTTTACTAACATCACTTTACGAGAAAAAAAGTAATCAAAACTAAGCTCTTTTGTTGTATATGGATTGGCAATCTGTTCAAAAGGAAGATCGATATTTAAACCTATCGATTCAACATTCCCTTTCTCTTTTGCACCTCTATTTGCAGCTTCCATAATACCCGGTCCACCACCAGTAATGACATTGAAGCCCTTATCTGCTAACATAGAGGAGAGTTCTACCGATTTTTGATAATATTCACTATCCTCTTTCATTCTAGCACTTCCAAAAACTGTTACAGATGGACCAAGTTCACCCAGTTCATCAAAACCTTTTGTAAAATCAGCTAATATTCTAAATACACTCCAAATATCTGCTGACTTAATATCTTTTGTATATCTTTTTGTTAGGTCTGTTCTTTTTGTTTGCATTTTATGATTTCAACTGTTGTAATCTTTCTCTCTTTGTTCCAATAGAGGTAATCTGTACACCAAAATTTCCATCAACAATCACAACTTCACCAACAGCTACTACATGATTGTCAACTAAAATTTCCAATGGATCATTTGCTAGTTGATCAAGTTCAACAACAGAGCCTATATCCATATTAAGTACATCTTTTAGTAACATCTTTTTCTTTCCTATACGAACTCGAACAGGAAGCTTCACATCCATAATTAAAGATATATTTTTTATCTCTTCCTTACTTAGTTGAGCATCATCCGTAGAACTATTATTATCTGTACTATTTTTATTCTCTTCATCTGGAGGAGTTCCATGAAGAGCTTGATTAAGATTATCATCAATAACAAACATTATTTGAGATTCAAAATCATTCAATCCAAACTTATAGGTGTACATTTTTATAAACTTGTCTAAACCTACTTCACCACTATCTGCCACAAATTCAATATCTGCCACATTAAAAGATAATACAGGAAGTTCTTTTTGTCCTGAAAGTGTATTTGAGATAGCTCCAAAAATATTTGAAACTATCTCTTTTGTAGCATCAATATCATCTTCATTAACATCCTCTCTATCACTCTCCTCTTCACCCATCATCATATCAGATAAAAAAGTAGCTAATCTCGGTTGTAATGCTATCATCACTTTAGCATCAAAAGCACCACCTACATCTAGTTTTACCAATACAGTTGGTGACTCGATAGTAGATATAATAGTGAGTTCCTGCTCCTCATCCAAAGATAGAGATGGTGCTTGACCAATAAGAGCTTCTATTGTAGCAACTGTTTCATTTTCAAATAACTTTATAAAATCACTCATATATTAGTCCTCATCATCATAATTTTCATCAACATCTGTCATAATCTCTTTTGCACTTGAAATTTTTTCATTTCTTATAAATTCAAAATTTTCTAGAGTGCGTTTTACTGAATCATGTTCAGTTTCAATAATCTCACTAATCTCTATCGACTTTCTCAATCTTTTGATACCAACGTTTGCTTTAAATCTCTCTTTTCCATCAACAGATACATTTACAACATCATTAGCCGCTGTTGAAAGTCTAATAATATCACCAACTTCCAACTCTAAAAGACTCTGCATAGTAAGTTCTACCTTTCCAAGATTTGCTTCTACATTAATATTTGCACCACCTAGTAAAACTTTCAGTTCAGTATTTCTACTTTTTTTACTACTTGTTTCATTTAACATCAAGTCTCGACTTGCTAATTTTGGTAATACTGGTTCAAGGGATATTACAGGATAACATATATTCATCATACCAGAACTATGTCCAATAATAATCTCCATCACAACCATAACTACTATCTCATTTTGAGCAACAATCTGTACAATATTTGGACTCGATTCTTTTGATTCTACAACAGGAAAAATATCCATTACTGGACCCCAATGTACTCATAGTAACACGAAGAATCGTTTCAAATAAGCTGAGTTCTATATCTGAAAACTCACGATTAGCATCAAAAGGTTCACCCTTTCCACCTAAAAGGCGATCAAGCATAGGAAAAGCGATAGATGGATTTATCTCTACTACACCACTTCCCTCTAATGGTTTTATGGAAAACACATTAAAACTTGTTGGATTAGGAAGAGACATTAAAAACTCACCATAAGTCATCTGATCTACTGAATGAAGCTGGATTTCAACAATAGAACGCATAATAGAAGATATTTGGGAAGCTAAAGATCTCGCCATCTTATCATGAACACCGCGAAAAGCACGTAATTGCTCTTTTGAAACTCTATTTGGTCTTTTAAAGTCATATAGGGTTACCTGTCTTTGAACAGCTAAATTTGTATCTTCATCTCCATCAAGAACATCATCACCCTCATCATCGACTACATCTAAAAGAGCATCTATCTCTTCTTGCGAAAGTATATCTGCCATCTAAGCTCCTAAACTCTCTTTAATTTTATTTATTATCGATTTATGTATCTGCGATATTCTTGACTCAGTTATATTTAAGATCTCACTTATCTCTTTTAACGTCAACTCTTCAAAATAGTAAAACTGTATAATCAATTGATCTCGTTCACTATAAATCGATAGAATATTTCGTATACTATTTACAAGTTCCTCTCTCTCTATTGAAACCAATGCAGCACCCTCATCTCCAACTTGGAGTTGATCATGAATAGGCATAACAGTATATATATCTGCAGCTATTCGTGCATCATGAATTTTCTCTACACTTTCATTTAAAATCTTAGCTAACTCCTCATCAGAGGGTTCATCTTCATTCACTGCACAATACTCATCCGTAGCATAATTAATAGCTTTAATCAGTTTCCGATTTGATCTACTTAAAACATCTAAGCTTCTTAAATAATCCAACATAGATCCATAAACTCTTGTTTTAGCATAACCCCAAAAGTTATCATTTAAACTTTTATCATATCTACGAGCAAGTTTAATAAGTTCCTCTGTACCGATAGCAGAAAGATCTAAAAAATCTATGGAACTAGGTAATCTCTCTTTTAACCTAAATGCCATAGCTTTTACAGCAGGAAGATACTGAATCGCTAGTTCATCCTCTTTATATTTTAGATCTTGAGTGTATATGTCTACCATTACACCTCTTTTCTTTCCATATTTTCTTTATTTAGTTTCATCACTAAATCTGTCATCTTAGAAGCGGAATCGATAATTTTTTCTCGTTTATTAATCTCGCTTACAAAAAGATCTAACTTTTTTTCATGACTATCTCGAGGAAAGAAAGTAGCTCTGTTTGTTATAGTTTTAAAATATAAAGCGATAATTATATGTGAAAATAGATAGAAAAATGTTGTAATAAGAAAAGTATAAATAAATAAACTTTCTGCATCAAATGATTTTAATATTCCAAAAATTATTCCTACAAAAAAACCTTGAACCGTAAAAAAATATACAAAATTTTCACCCATCATATTCAATCCTTTATTATTCTCTTTTTAAAAATGCTTTAGTAAACGTCTAAATAGTCCTGTTAAACCACTTTCATTTTTAGTAACCAGCACATTTCGTTCCAGTTTTTTAGCTATCTCATTAGCAATTAAATCTATATCTTGTGTTGGTTGAGAAGAG
>JAYEGK010000284.1:0-8073 GCA_034716265.1 Campylobacterota bacterium | reverse complement strand
AATGTTCTTTACCCTTTTTTGTTTGAGTAGAAGCGATAACATTTACTGAGATAATATCCATATTATATTTACTAAGAGTTTCAATAGATGAGTTCATATGAGCTTTTATAGCATCTGTAAGTTCTAAATTTCTACCTGTTAAAGAGATATTCATAATAAAATCCTTATTTAATTGAATTGGAAAAAAATTATAACATTAAAACTTTAGAGTTATTATAATTTTTGAAGAGTTCTTCTAAAAAATCTAATAGGTTCACTGCTAATAGTCACATCTGTAACACTTACCGTTACATCTATTAAAGCTGAACCACTCTGCTCCTCTGTCTCCACCTTTGTATAAAGAGTTCCCCCATTATCATCACATGGATCCTCTGAATCATAAATATACTCTATTGAGATATTTATATCGTAGATTTTATCTTGTGTAAAATTTAAAATATCCTTATCTAATTCACTGCATTGAGGATTGTTAGCTATCTGCAGTAGAGTATATTCCGTAGCACTTTTAGAGAGTAAAATAGATTGCTCATAAAGATAAAGATCTATAGTTTTTTTAGATGTTAATGTTGTCATCGCAAGAGAGAGTGACATAATAGTCGCCATAATTACAATCACAGTAATCGCCATAATCATAGCGATACCATTTCTAAAAGATTTAACTCTTGAGTATCTTAAAAAACTGTTTTTTCTTTGCATAAAGAGTACTCCTCTATCAAATCACTTTTTATACAGATTTGGATCTTCATAACGGAACCTATCGCCATCGCTCTAAAGGTACTTACATTCTCCACAATAACTGCAGATTTACCATCACTATACTCCTCTCCATCCCATGGTTGATAATCATAATATAGCAATAGATTGTTCTCTTCATCAACAACCAGTGCATTTGCACTCCATGCAAGTTTATAATACTCATAAATATCTACACCACTAAAACTATTTGTATCTGTTGAGCCACCCTCTCTAGGAATAAACTCATACTCATTATCCCCAGATTTTATAGGGTGCATCACATCATTTTGATCAGTTAATGGTTCTCCATCCCAACCATAGCCATTAATATCACTATTTGAACCTATAAAATAGAGAGCTGCACTATTTATACCACTATCACCATACGATAATTTTTCTATAAGTTCATCTACTGCCGTTGTATCTGTTTGAGGAGAGATAAGTAGTTGCTCGGTAGCATCTCCGTGGTTGAGATCTATTATTCCACTCCACTTTGGTTTACCCAATCCTCTAAATCCATCCATATCAGAGGAGACCCACTCTATTATAGGATACCCATCATCTGCATCGGATAAAGCTTTAAAATCAGAACTATCTTTTTTAGCTATGACTGAATCTTTGATCCGATGTTGCAACCTTGAAGCTATAAACTCAACTGCTGTTGCACTGTTTGACTGAAGAGTATTGTTTACTTTTGAAAATATAAAACTTTTATAGGATTCTGCTAAAAACTCTGTTCCAAACTTAGCCACTACACCCATAATAACGATGACAAAGATAAGCTCAATCATCGAAAAGGCATTACGAAATCTCACTAATACCTCCTCTTATAATAATCAACTTCACCAATATTTGAACTATATGTTTTTAAAATCGTAATAGTAGCACCATCTGTATCTGTTACACTTAGTAAAATCTCTTTTATATGCTTATTGTCTCCATTAAAACTGCTCGGACGTGTTATCTCAACTGTGGAGTTATACTTTTTTTTATACCCTTGTGCATTTGTTTCATCTGTATCAAATATATTTTGAGCATCATGTGCCATATCTTCAAGTGCATATATCTCATCATCACTATCGCTATCAAGTGGATCGGTATCGCTACTCTCTAAACATCTTCTATGCAGTTTTTGCTCTATATGCCCCTCCAATCGCTTATCAACACATCTATCATCGATATCTATTACTCTAGCTAAACCATTTTTATCATCTTGCATAGAGTTCTCATCCCAATGTGCTGTAACTGCACCGTTTAACTCCGCTGAAGCTGCAAAAATAGCCTCTTGAACGAGATTTGTATCTATCGCTTTTGATGTAGTTTGTGTCATCATGGGAAGTGACATTACACTGATAGCTATAACTACTATGGCAAAGAGTAGTTCTACAAGGGTGAAACCACCTCTTACCACATAGTTCTCCTATTGGTTCTTGTTGTTGTATCGACAACATCTGTATTTGATACACCCTCCTCACTTACTCCCGCCCAAGATGTACTACCACTTTTTTTATTAAACTCTACCTCAAACTCATTTGTTGTAGCGGTTGCATCATATTTTTTATATATTAACCAGCTTGATGCTTCATTTTGCATCGTTGTTTTGTAGGGAAACTTACCACTATATTTTAAAATAACAGAATCTTGATGATCTCCTGTTGGTTCACTATCTACATCAACACCTGTTCCTCTTTTTTGAGATATATTTTTTGCTGAGCCAAATAGTTTGTCTGTATGGTTATGTTTTGTATTTATAAACCATCGTGGATCATCAGAGATAGTAGAATTTTCTCCATCTGCTAAAAGTGATTTATCACAATCATTATCATATTTATCTGTCCCTGAACAAAATGCCTCATAATAGATAGTTACATTATACTCATCACTATCAACAAATCGTGTTCTAGGTGCATTTGTACGACCATAAACAAAGGTAACATTTCCCTCACCCTCAATATCAGCACCATTACTGTCCGTGATTTTATTATTATCGGGATAGATACTTAAAACAGTGATATTCATATCTGAAATATCTATTCTAAAAGGATTTATAGCCTCTTTCACAACTCTTTTATAGTTAAATCTAAGATTTGTAGTACTATTATCATCACCCAATACGATACTCTTATTTCCCTCATCAAAACCTATCTTTAATATATCACTTCCTGCACTATTTTTATTGATATCTGTCTCATTATCTAAACTAAAACTCACTGTTATATTGTTTTCCCAAGAGGCAACATCAAAATTTTTAGTTGTATCATCATCAAAATTTTTAGCTTCTAAGTTTAAACTCAGATGAGCAGACATATTTGAATCTTCTGAAATATAGGTAAAAGTAGAATCGTTATGATCGTAGAGTTTTAGATCACTTATTAAAAAATAGCTAGGAATAAAAGTAGCATCCGTATCTCCACAGATAAATCTACCAACCTTCTCTGGGTTATCATCTCCATTGTCATCTGTTCCATTGTTACAGTTATCATCTGTATCATCATAATCAACATTTGTCCAATTCAAATCTTTTGGAATTAATGTTACTTTACCAACTTCATTATAATCTATAGTAACATTTCTATCATCACCTGTTGCATCACCATCTTTAAATGTATACTCTACTATATGACCCTCACCATATAGGTCACTGTTTTCACTTCCATCAGGCATATATTTAATAACACTAAGGTTTAGGTCGTACTCTTCATCACCTGTATCATCTCCACCACTTGAAAAAAAGCTCATTACTTTAGAGACAATAGCTACAACATCTCCATCTGTATTATCTTCAGGTAGAGTATATTTTGGAGTTGCATCCCCATTTTCATCTTCAGCGATAACATCATACCCTTGATCTTCTCCAGCTTTAAGAGGTTCTGTTTTATCAGTTATATTAAAAAGTTTTGGACGAACAGAAAAGTTATCTGTGGCATAACACATCTTAAACTCTTCACTATCACTATCATCTGTACAACCTTTATCGGAACCTGAACATTCACTAAGTTCATAAATAACATACTCCTCTTTATCTTCATCATATGTTGCACACATACGAATACCTATAACTAAATCTTTATAAGCATTCTCTACTGTTAGAGGATCAGATTTTTGTATATATTTATCATCATCACTTGTTGGATCAAAGTAGATAGTGTTACTCACTTTTGTTTTTATATTTTGATCATTTATAAAAGCAGCAATCTCAACACTAAAATCTTTATTGGCAGCACCATCTTTTTTTTTATTTTCATATTTAGTATCTTTACTATCGATACTAGCCAGTGAAATTTGAAAAGCTTTTCCTGCAATCTTTGTTGAGATAGTTCTATCTTCTGAATCTGGTAAATTTTTATCATCACCTATCCAATAATCCCATGTATCAAACTGTTTAGTAGCATCCCCTCCACCATCATCGCTTCCGCCACCACCTCCACCCATTCCAAGAGCATAAAGGTTAAAAGTTAAAAAAATAAAAAGTAAAAAAAATTTAAATAAGTTCATAAAAGAGTCCTTTAATCATAAAATTAAATAGTTCAATTATACAGTTTGTTTATTTTGAATGTTCTGAAGAGATACTTAGGAAAACTTATAAGAAAAAAAAAGGTGCAACTTGCATATGAGAGAGGATTTCCCCTCTCGTTATTTTAGTTATTTAAAAAGATATTTTACTATCCTCTACTTCCCCAAAAATGTGGAAATTTTCTCAGAAATCTCATAATTGTCTGATTCAGGTAAGATAATTTGCATAGCTTTTTTAGAGTCGGTATTAAAGAGTATTGGTCCTATAAAGTTCACAATAGAATCTTCAACAGGTGTTTGTAATAAAACAATATTTAAAACCAAAATATTTGAATTCTCATCTATCTCTAATAGCTCTTGAACACTATCTGGTACCTCAAAATCATACTCTCTTAATATAAATGGATCTATCAATGTAAAAGATATATGTTCATTATTTACATCTTGCATCTTCATAAAAATATCATCTATTTTCTCTAACTCTACCTCTTTTAAATCTTCAAATCCTAATAGTGGTGTAGATATATCAAATTTCATCAAAAAACCTTTATTTTTTATTTTAAATTATATAGAGCATAAAATGTACCTACATTTAATTACTGTTATATATCTTTTAGATAAAATTCCAAATTACTTCAAATTAGGATAGAAAACTATATGAAAATCAACACAACTTTTACTCTCTTTACACTCCTCTCATTTATACTCTTTAGTGGATGTTCCAAAGATATTGAAGAGTACAATAAGCCAGCTATCTATTGGTATTCAAAAATGGTTCAATCAGCATCTACACATAATTTAGAAAAAGCTGATGACTATTATAGTTCCCTTCAGGGTGAACATATCGGTTCACCTCTTCTTCCAGAAGCTACTATGATACTAGCACTTGCACATATGGATTATGAGGAGTATCTTTTAGCAGAATATTTTTTTGATGAATATATTAAACGTTACGCAAACTCAAATGAGAAAGAGTTTGCAGAGTTTATGAAGATAAAAGCAAAATATATGTCTCTTCCAAATCCAAGACGTGATCAAGTTCTCATAAATCAAACGATAAGAGAGGGTAAAAAGTTTAAATACCAATACCCATACTCCAACTATTATTATTTAGTAGATTCTATGATGACAAATCTTCATTTAGCAGATGCCTCTTTAAATAAAACTATCGCTGATCTCTACCAAAGATTGGATAAACCAAGAAGTGAAGCGTACTATAAAGCTCTAAAACCCCAACCTTGGATAAAATGGGAAGAGATAGATAGAGCAACTGCCCCGTGGTATAGATCACCCTTTGAGGGTGATGGTAGTGAAAGTTGGTATGGATTTATGGTTCCAGATACAAGAAGTGTTGTTTCAAGAAACTCAGTCATTGATACGAATAGCACAAAAATAAATACAAAACAGGATAATTTATGAAACTTAGTGATTATGGATCATTTCCAGCTAATATACCAATTATAATAGAAGATGATCTTTTTTTATACCCTTTTATGATAGCCCCAATTTTTTTAAGTGATGATGAAAATATAGATGCAGCTACCAAAGCGATAGATGAAAACTCTTTAGTTATCATCTGTTCTACACAACCTGGTGAAGAGGGTCAAAGAGATTTTGACGCTATATATAAAAATGGTGTTGTTGGTTCGATTATGAGAAAAGTTTTACTTCCAGATGGAAGAGTTAAAATACTCTTTCAAGGTTTAGCTCGTGGAGAGATTTCCAACAAAATCTCTGACACACCACTTATTGGTGATGTAAATATAATTGAAGCTACCGATGAAAACAGTCCTAAAATAGATGCTCTCGTTGAGATAGCTATCGAAAAGGTTAAAAAACTTTCAACTATCAGTAAATATTTCTCCCCCGATCTACTCAGAGCGATAGAGGACAATAAAGATTATAATAGAACTATTGATCTTATAGCATCTAGTTTAAAACTTAAAAAAGAGCAATCATACAAACTCTCTGCACAATCAAGCACACAGCAACGATTTTTGGATTTAATAGAGTTTTTAATAGATGAGATAGAAACAAATAAACTTCAAAAAGAGATACGTTCAAAAGTAAATACTCATATAGAGGAGGTAAATAAAGAATATTTCCTCAAAGAGCAGTTAAAAGAGATTCAAAAAGAGTTAGGTGTTGATAGTTCACGTGATGAAGAGATAGAGGAGTATCAAAAAAAACTTGACCTTAAACAAGAGAAGATGGGAGAGGATGCCTATAAAGAGATAAAAAAACAGCTCCAACGTTATGCACGTATGCATCCAGATTCATCTGATGCCTCTATGACTCAAACCTATCTTGATTGGGTACTTGAGATCCCTTTTGGAGATGAATCTAAAAAATCTTTGAAGATAGATGATGTTGAAAAGCAGTTAGACAAAGATCATTTTTCACTAGAAAAACCAAAAAAACGTATCGTTGAATATTTTGCTGTACGTGAACTCTTAGAGCTTCGTGGTATCTCACAAAAGAAAAGTTCAGGGGCTATTTTATGTTTTTATGGACCTCCTGGCATTGGTAAAACATCACTTGCAAACTCCATAGCCCAAGCACTCAAACGTCCTCTTGTACGTATAGCACTTGGTGGACTTGAAGATGTAAATGAACTTCGTGGACATCGTCGTACCTATGTTGGTGCTATGCCTGGGCGTTTAACACAGGGGCTTATTGATGCTAAAAAGATGAATCCCGTTATTGTTTTAGATGAGATAGATAAAGTAGCAAGAAATGGTAGAGGAGACCCTACTGCTGCTCTTTTAGAGATACTTGACCCTGAACAAAATAGTGAATTTAGAGATTATTATCTCAATTTTAATCTTGATTTGAGTAATGTTATCTTCATAGCAACAGCAAATGATGTTGGAACTATTCCTGCACCACTTCGTGATAGAATGGAATTTATATCTGTAAGCTCCTATACACCTCAAGAGAAGTTTGAGATAGCAAAACGTTATCTTATTCCTCAAGAATTAAAAAAACATGGTCTAAAAAATGCAGAACTTAACATATCAAAACCAGCACTTAAAGAGCTAATTCATAGTTATACTCGTGAAGCTGGTGTAAGAAATTTACGCCGTCGTATCGCAGAGATGAGTAGAAAAGTTGCAAAAGATATACTACAACAACCTGAAGTTAATAAAATCTCAATAAGTTTGAAAAATCTAAAAACATTCTTTGATAAAAGTGTGTTTGAGATAGAAAAAACAGATAAAGTTCCCGTAGTTGGTGTTGTCAATGGTCTCGCTTGGACCGCTGTTGGTGGGGATGTTTTAAAGATAGAAACTATCCGTATTAAAGGTAAAGGATTACTAGAGCTTACAGGTAGTCTCGGTAATGTAATGAAAGAATCTGCAAAAATAGCTATGAGTGTTGTTAAAACTCTTATCGACAGCGATAAACTTAAGATTAGTAGTGATAATATTCCTCTCTCTAGCAAAGAGAGGGAGGATAAAGTTTTAGTTGATTCTAGTGAAGTTTATAAACGTTATGACCTTCATATCCATGTTCCAGATGGTGCAACACCTAAAGATGGTCCAAGTGCAGGTATAGCGATGGTTAGTGTTATCGCTTCTATCTTAAGTAATAAAAAGATTCGTTCTGAAATCGCTATGACAGGTGAGGTATCTCTAAGTGGTGATGTTTTACCTATTGGTGGCTTAAAAGAGAAACTTATCGCTGCACATAAAGCGGGAATGTCCAAAGTATTGATACCTGCGAAAAATTATGAAAGAGATTTAGAGGATATTCCTCAAGAGGTTCAAGATAGTATTGAGATAGTTGGTGTTAAAAGAGTTGAAGAAGTTTTAAAACATATAT
>JAYEGK010000283.1:0-1510 GCA_034716265.1 Campylobacterota bacterium | reverse complement strand
CTGTTGGATTTATTAACCTTCAAGTTTTTGAAGATGTTAATTATATCTGTGAAGTTATAGGTAAAAATAGAGATAGTAAAAATATGGCTAACGGACTGATAAATAATGTCAAAAAGTTTATCAATCAAACAAACTTTATCTCTTTAAATCAAGTTGAAGATAGTGCAACAGTCTCTTTAGATATGCAGATAATCGATTTGAACTTCAAAGAAACAAAAAATTCTCGTGAGTTATATGCAAAAGTAAACTTTGTTATTCGAAAAGATGGAGTTGAGTTCTATTCAGAGCCATATAGCTTTAAAACTCTTAGAAAATCAAGAGCAGGATTATAAGGAATAGCATCCAAAAATGAACTCTTTAATATAGCTTCTGAGTATTTAGCTAAAAAATTGATTAAAGATATTTCACCTATTCAGAGTAAAAAGATTGTAGAGCTTAAAGATTTACCAGATGAGTTACAATACACAGTAAAGTATGCAAAAGGTAAAAACTTTAAAGGTGCTATTAAAGTGATGGAAAACTATAAGGGTAAAAAAGAGTTTGAATACTATTTCAATCTTGCTGTTTACTATGAGGGATATGGATCTCAGATAGATAATATAGCGATGTTTGCTAAAGCTGAAGAAAACTATGAAAAAGCTCTTGCTATGGGTGGTAGTGATGATGAAGCGATTATAAAAGGTAAGATGAAATTTGATAATTTTTACAATATTATAAAAAAAGTTGCTAAACAGCAAGCAGCTAATCTTAAACAAACTAGCAGTGGCGAATATGAGCTATTAGACTAATAAAGGAAAATTAAAAATGATAAAAAAATTAAAAAAAACATCTCTAAAACTAAGTTTGATTACAGCTCTTATCGCTACACCCTCTTTAAGTATAGCTGCTAGTGGATCAGGCTTTATAGAGGGTTCATCAGAATCGACAAGTGCAGCTATAGAAACACCAACTTTTGAGGGTCAGATAGCTAGAATAAATATCGGAATCAATCTCATTAGATTGAATACAGATATATTAGAAAGAATGCCTATCTCCGCAGATGCTCAATGGGTAGATAAGGTTGTAACTGAGATTACACCTAAACTCTATAAAAAAATAGTTCAGACAAAAGCTATGAAAGAGGATGCTTACTACTCCACTGTTTTTTTAACAAATGTTATTTTAGGTCGAGCTGCATTAAGTGTTTCCCCACTCAGTGCAAGACTCTTTTATGAAGCAACTGTTATCTACAAAAATAGTTCAAATGGACACAAAAGGTTTCATATTCCAGATATGAATGTTTTTCCAGATATTACAGATATGAAAACATATACTACATTTAAAGATGATCCAAAAGTAGAGATTATCGATATTGAAGCAAGATCTGGTTTTCATAGAGATGTAGTTGAAGCTGTTATATCCCTACTTCCTGAAGATCTAACAGAAGAGGTTATCCACTCAAGAAAAGAGATGAGAGAAGCCAAAGAGCTTTTAAATGAAGCTATCTCAGAAAAAGGACAACTTGAATCTT
>JAYEGK010000282.1:0-1511 GCA_034716265.1 Campylobacterota bacterium | reverse complement strand
TAAAACTTATGAAATTTTTCATCATCTACATATAAAATTTTAACGATACCCTCCTCATTTTCATCTAACTCTATCGCATCAATAGCATTGACAATAAAATTTGAAAAGAGCATCTCTAAAAGATCCTTATCTGCATTTAATTCAAAATCATCTTCTGGAAAGATAAACTCTATCGATTTAGAATATGCATAATATTCAATAGACATATCGATAGACTCTTTTAATCCACTCCATCGGATAAAAGATTTGTTCACTTTTATACCTTTAGAAAACATCAATGTTGCTTTTATTATTCTATCTATACGATAAACAGATTTTTGTATCTCCTCAACAATCGCTACATTTTCAGGTTTTACTCTCTTTTTAAGAGTCGAACTTAAAAGAGAGATAGAACCTATGGGATTTCGTATCTCATGGGAGAGATGTGCTGCCATCTGTCCCATAGTTGCAAGATTCTCTTTACGTTTTTGCTCAGTAATATCAGTAGCACTTAGCATCACCTTATCTTTATAAGATGAACTTTTTATCAGATAGGAGCGATCATTGAAATTTACTTCATAATCATTATTTTTTGGTTCTAAAAGAGAGAGAAGTTCTCCTAACTTTTTTGCATGAGAGTTTTGTAAAAATGCACTATTATCACTATTTAAAATCCATATAGCATTTGGTAAAAACTCAACAACTTTCTCAACTGTATCTTGAAGATGTTCATAAGATAGTTTAAGGTTATTAAAATCATCTTCTACTTTATATGTTTGTTCTATAAGTTGATTTAACTCTTCTTGGGTTATTTGTGACATATTTTTATTTTTCCCTCTATTTTTTATCTAAATCTAAATAATCTAAAAATCTATTTTGTTTTTTACTATCTACCTCATCTTTTATAGTTGCTATCAAAGTATCCTTCTCAAAATAGAGTTTTACAACGCCTCTTTTAGAGTTAATATCATAATGAATAAGTTCTCGATAATTATCATATACAAATCCAAAAATTTTCTGCTTAGCTTCAATAAGTGAGCTATATTTTCCTACTCTCTCCTCCACTAAAGTATCAAAACTTTGCTCCTGTATATCTAAAACAGACACATCTATATATTTGTGTTGAACTGTTTTAAACCAACGTGTAAAAGTTAAATTATTAGGTAAAGTTATATCTTTATATCTGATGTTTAATGCATCTAAGTAGCTAAAATCTACTTGAAATCTTCCAATAGTTTCTTTATGATTAAAAGAGTATTGATAGATAGCCTCTAATAAAGTATACTCCATCCTTGAGTTCATCTCTAATTTTATAGAAAAATCTTCTGATTGGATTTTAGTGTAAAAAGCATTTTCAAATGCTATATTTTCAGAACTTTCTAAATTTTCATATCCATAATAAAGACCTAACATAGCTAAAGCATACTCTTTTTTTTCAAAGGGTATTTTAGAGGAGATATTCTCTTTTAAGTTTACTCTTGTTTTTAAAGTTTTATCTCCATAAATAAATATAAGAGCTATAAAATAATATA
>JAYEGK010000281.1:0-29888 GCA_034716265.1 Campylobacterota bacterium | reverse complement strand
ATCGCATTTTTCCAATCTTTTTGAACTATTTGTGAACTATCTTGCCAGATAAGATCTCTATTTTTCTTTTCTACTTTCTCTATATCTCTTACACAACGAGCAAAATTTAAACTTGTCTTGCCATAATAACTATCATATCCACTTGTAAAACTAATTAACCAAGCCGTTTCTGATTCAAATTTATATAGAGTACGACTCCAATACCATTCACCATCCTCTTCATCAAAATATTTACTATCTATTGCAGGATGAGATTTTTTTCTATCTGCTAAATAATAGAGCTCTTCATAATAGGGAAGTCTCCAATCATCAAATCCATCAAGTTCAAGATTTATACAATAGGCTTCAGCTTCACCCCACATTAAACCATATGAACTTCGACCCTTTTCCCAAATCAGATCTGTCAAATTATCTTTAATCGTGTTCTTTGTGTATTGTGAATAACTTCTATCCCCATCATAAATGGCACTATCCCATTTTAAAGTATCAGAAGAAGAAAACAATAAAAATGGAAATAATAGAAATAAAATAAAATATTTTTGCACTTTTAACCTCTGTAATAGTGATATTGAAATCGAAATTATATCCTCTATCTGTTTACTATGTAAATATCATTTCAAGTTCACCTCTTTCTCACTCTTTTATAGTATAATCTAAAAAAACAGAGGTTGTTACAATGAAATTTTTAATGATATTAGCTCTAGGAACTACTTTATTGTTTGGTGCTGTCGATATAAATACGGCAGATTTAAAAGAGTTAATGACATTAAAGGGTGTTGGTGAGAGTAAAGCAAAAAGAATTATCAAATATAGAAAAAAGAGATGTTTTAAAACTGTTGAGGAACTTAAAAAAGTCAACTGCATCAAGGGTAAAAAAGTCATTAAAAAAAATAAAGGAAATTTAACTGCTAGTCAATGTAGTAAAAAATAATCTTTGAAACAAATAAAGGAATTAATAAAATGATGAGATTGAACAAATATATCGCTCACCATTCAAGCTATTCACGTCGTGAAGCAGATAAAGCTATCCAAGATGGATATGTGAGAGTTGATGGAGAGATAGAGGATAACCCTGCAACACAAGTTGATGAAAAAGAGGTTATCATTTATGTAAGTGGTAAACAGATAACACCTAGAGATAAATATACTGTTATCGTTTACAATAAACCAAAGGGTGAATTGGTAACTAAAAATGACCCTCGTGGACGCAAAACTATCTATGATGGATTGGATGCAAAATATAAACATTTTATCCCTGTTGGACGACTAGATTATGCTACTGAAGGTGTTTTACTTTTAACAGATGCATCAAAAGTTGCAACAGCACTTATGGGTTCTGGACTTGAACGTATCTATAAAGTAAAGATTAAAGGTGAGGTAACTCCCGAAATAGAAGATGCTATGATAAATGGTTTAGAGTTAGCAGATGCTACTGCTGGTGGACACTCTCACTCTAAAGTAACCAGTATGACATTTGCTCCATTTTTAGGTTATAAAATTCAAAAAAGTGAACATAACTACTCTATATTAAAAATAGCTATTTCAGAGGGAAAAAATCGTGAAATTAGAAGATTTTTTGCTCACTTTGGAACGGAAGTTGCGGATCTTAAACGTCTTAGTTTTGCAGAGATAGAGCTTAATAACCTTCCAACTGGAAAAACAAGATTTTTAACAAGAAGTGAATACTCAGCTCTCTTTACATTTTTAAAAGCAGATGAAAAACTGGCTCGTGAAAAAGCTGGAAATAAGAGAAAAACTTTTCACTAAAGATGGATTTTACTCATCTTCTTCGTCCAACTAATTTTGATGAGTTAGTTGGTCAAGAACATCTAACATCTACGGATGCCCCCCTTCGTATTCTTTGTGAAAAAGGTGTTTTGGGACATAGTTTTTTTTATGGTCCTGCAGGAAGTGGTAAAACCTCTATCGCTAAAATTATCGCTAAAACTATCGATTTTCCATTTTATGAACTCAATGCAACATCCTTTAAAATCGAACAACTCCGTAAAATATTTGACCAATATAAAAATGCTCTTCAAAAACCTCTCATATTTATAGATGAAGTACATCGTTTATCCAAGAACCAACAAGAGGTTTTACTTCCTGTTATGGAAAATAACAGCATTCTCATCATAGGTGCATCTACAGAAAATCCTTTTTTTTCCTTAACATCCGCTATTCGTTCTCGCTCTATGCTTTTTGAGCTAAAAAGTATCTCAGATAATGCTCTTTTTTTACTTGCAGATAGAGCTATCAAAAAAGGGGAACTTCTTTGTAATGAAAAAACAAAAAGTTACCTTATATCTAGTAGTGGTGGTGATGCTAGAGCGATGCTAAAACTCCTAGAGTTCACATCCAATCTCAACACAACAATAACACTCCAAAATCTAAAAGCTCTTCGTCCAAATGCTCTTCAATCTGGGAGTAGTGAATCTGGTGTTCATTATGATTTAACATCTGCTATGATTAAATCTATACGAGGTTCAGATATAGATGCTAGTATCTACTATTTAGCACGTCTTATAGAGGGAGGAGAGAGTGCTGACTTTATTGCTCGACGCTTAGTTATCTTAGCCAGTGAAGATATAGGAAATGCAAATCCTCAAGCACTTACACTCTCTACATCAGCTATGACTAGTGTGAGTAAGATAGGTTATCCTGAAGCTCGTATCATTCTAGCACAGGCTGTTGTTTATCTCTGTGCATCTCCAAAATCAAACTCCTCCTATTTAGCTATAAACGAAGCTTTAAAAGCTGTAAAGAGTGGTCTTAGCCTTGAAATTCCAAAACATATTAGGTCTAAAAATAGAGATTATTTAAATCCTCATAATTATGGTGGATTTGTAAAGCAAAACTATACTACAAAAAAATTGAAATTTATAGAATTAAAAAGTGTAGGGTATGAAAAGAAAATGAAAGAATGGCTTGAAACTATCGCAAAATTTAGTTAATCTTAATCATCTTCGTTATAGAATATACAATAATTTTACAAAGGTATACAATGGAAATTTCGACTTCTTCAAATATTATTACAATAACAGGAAACATCAAAAGTGTTAAAGATTTTCAAGAGATTAAGATGACTGCAGATAGCATGAAGGTAGATAATAAGTCTATCACTGTAAATATCATCGATTCTTTATCTATTACATCTTCTGTTATCGGTTATTTTAATAAACTCATTCTAAAAGATAAAATAAATATTCAGATGAATATAGGTAATGCCAAACTTTTAGATCTACTAGGTGACCTTAATTTAAAATCTGTTTTTAAGGCTAAAAAGGCTTAAAAATGACAATTAAGTATAAGCTTAATGTAATACTTTTTCTAGTTATCGCTTTTTCAGTGCTTATTCTTAGCCTCACACTAAATAAAGCATATAATGAGAAAACTACCATAGAAAAAGCTCAAAAGCTAAATATACTTTCTCAAAAATTGAGCCTTTTAATTCATGAAACACAAAAAGAACGAGGTGTGAGTGCTGGTTTTTTAGGCTCTAAAGGGAAAAAATTTACTCAAATTCTTCCTAAACAAAGAACTCTTACAGATAAAAGAAATCGTGATTTGACTCTTTACATTAATAGTTTAGATTTAAATAGATTTAATCAAAAACTAAAACTCGAAATATCTGCATTTAAAAGTGATATGAGTAAAATCGATTCTATTCGGTTAGATGTAAGCAATCTAAATATCAGTGTAAAAGATGAAGTACACTACTATTCAGCAATGAACAAAAAGATACTTAACATAGTATCCTTAACTGCTAAGTTAGCCCAAACACCTGAATTGGTAAAAGCTCTTGATAGTTATGCAAACTTTTTAAAATCCAAAGAGAGAGCCGGTATAGAGAGAGCTGTTTTAAGTGCTACTTTTGCATCTGATAAATTTGCATCTGGAATGTTTGCAAAATGGATAACATTGGTTGCAGAACAGAATGCTTTTTTAAATTCATCTTTAGCGATGGCAAACGATGATGTTAAAGATTTTTATAAAACGACAATAGATGCTCCCTCAGTAAAAAAAGTAAATGAGATGAGAGATGTTGCTAGAGATAAAGCCAGCTCTGGTAACTTCAACATCGATAGTGTTGTATGGTTTCAAACGATTACCAAAAAAATAAATTTATTGAAAAAAGTTGATGATGAGATATTTATTAAAAATAGAGATCTTCTTCAAGAGATTGCACTCCGTTCAAAAATAGATACGTGGACAATGGTTATAAGTTATCTTCTTTTTACAATTTTAATGTTTATTATTATATTAACTATTAGCAGAGGTGTAAATAAAAATGTAACAACCTCTCTAGAGAAGATAAACTATATCTCTAACTCTTTTGATTTGACTTATAATGTTGTTGTTGATGGTAAAGATGAGATATCTTATATTTCTCAAGCTGTTCATAAAATGGTTGTAGCATTTACATCTACCGTTCATCATGCGATTGATATCTCATCAACAACATTAGGTGAAAGTGAGAAATTAACTGCTGTTGTTACAGAGCTCGAAGAAAATAGTGATAGTTCAGATAAAAAAATTACTGAAATCAATGTTCTAGTAGATGAGATTGGTTCAAAACTAGATAATGTTGAAGAGTCTTCTATTATAGTCACAGAGGATTTAAAAGAAACTTTTGATGTTTTAGATAACTTTATCAGTAAGCTTAATCTAGTTGTTGAAAATATTGAACTCAATAATGCCCAACAAAATGATCTCTCCTCTAAAGTCTCCTCTCTAACAGAACAAGCTAAAAATATTCAAGATGTTTTAGGTATCATATCCGATATTGCAAATCAAACTAATCTACTCGCTTTAAATGCTGCTATTGAAGCCGCTCGTGCAGGAGAGCATGGACGTGGTTTTGCTGTTGTTGCTGATGAAGTAAGAAAACTTGCAGAGAGAACACAAAAATCATTAGATGATATTAGTACAAATATAAATCTTATTACTCACAATGTAGAAGAGATTGCAAAAGGGACAGATATAACTTCACAAAATATCCAAAATATCTCAACATCTACTCAAGAGTTAATCTCTTCATCACAAGAGACTAAAAAGAATCTTGAAACTACAAGAGATAACTCCTCTGAAGTGATGCATCAAAGTACCTATATTGCGACAAAAACAAAACAGCTAATTAAAAAAATGGATGAAATAATTTTACTCTCCTCAAAAAACACAGATTTAAGATCTTTAGTTGATGATACAATTATTAAACTTTCATCTGATGCTCAAAAACTCAAAAATGAAATCAATAAGTTTAAAATATGACAGATAATTACCTTAAAGAAAATGCCTCCGTATTAGAGTATATTCAATCATTAACAGTTCTAATCGTGGAGGATAGTCGCAGTACACAAATGATATATGATATGATTTTTGAAGATGTTGTAGGAAAGCTTATTTTTGCTAATGATGGTGAAGAGGGCTATACAAAATTTATCGATACAGATATTGATATTGTTATCAGTGATTATAATATGCCTATTCTTAACGGTTTAGATATGATTGAGAAGATAAGAGATCAAGATCAAGATATACCTATTATCTTAGTTTCAGCTATTGAAGAGGTCTCTGTTATCATAGATGCATTGCATCTTAATGTCAACAACTTTATTAAAAAACCTATCAATAACAACGAAGTTTTAGAAACAGTTATTAAGGCTTCGAAACTTTTAATAGCTAATAATTTTTTAGAAGAACAAAGAGATAAAAAACTAAAAGAGCTTCAAAAAAAAGATGAATATAGTAGTTACCAAGAGGATCTCTCTTTTGCAAAAGAGGTAAATATTATTCGAAATGATTTTTATCATCAGATGATAGGTTCTGAGGAGATATCCCTAGTAGATTTTCTTTATAAACCTTTAGATGTTATGAGCGGTGATGCTTATAGTGCTAGGATTATCGATGAAAATATCACTTTTTATCTTATGGTAGATGGAATGGGTAAAGGTTTATCAGCTTCACTCAGTGCGATGCTTATGACCTCTTTTACAAATCATATTATAGATAAAATGATTTTTCTCGATGCTTTTGATTTTAGTATCTTAATCCACGAAACTATGGAGTATATAAAACCTATTCTTCTTGAAGAGGAAGCATTAGCTATCGATTATGTTCTCATCGATAAAGATGAAGAGATGATCTACTACTCTAAATTTGCTATGCCTGTTCTTTTAATGGAAAATAAAGATGGAGAGATTGTAAAGATAAGATCAAACAATCCTCCTCTTTGTAAATGGCAACCAACATTTAATGTCGGAAGTCATGATATTAGAGATATAAGAAAATTTTTAATTTATAGTGATGGTATTCCAGAAAATGATACTATCTATAAAGATAGAGCTTATGCAGATTTTATTGAAAATGATTTTAAAAATAGTTTTACAAAAGAGGATTTTAAAGCCCATTTTTTCTCTAAAGTGAACTCTCAAGAAGATGATTTAACTATGATTTTTATACATACTCCAAACTATAAAAATACAAAATCGATTTCAAAAACTTTCGCATCAACACTAGATGATGTTGATAGAGCAAATGAGTGGTATAGCGAGATATGGCAAGGATTTACAAAAGATGAAGATCCTATCAACTCTTCAGCTGTAGTTTTTACAGAGCTATTCATGAATGCCTATGAACATGGAAATCTTGGGATAAATACTGTAACAAAACATCGTTTACTAGATGAAGATAACTATTTTGAAACTTTAATCGAAAAGGAGGCAGAGTGTAATAAACAGATAGTTGTTAAGATAGATAGAATTATGCACTCTTCTGGATGTTATGTTACTACTCAAATTAGTGATGAAGGCGATGGATTTGATACAACTATATTAAATGAAACATTTAAAAATTTACAAACATTTAATGGTCGCGGTGTCTTTGTATCTAGACAAAACTCTTTAGGAATCTATTATAATACAAAAGGGAATGTAGTTTTATATCTACATAAAATATCAAAAGATTAGCAATAAGCTAAAGAACCTTTTTGATACTCCACCCCCTAAAGGAGGTGGATTCTTATTCCATAGCTTAACTAGCTATTTGAAGAGAAGCATTATTGCCGTGTATCCCACGGTCAAGTATGTTTTTACTTGCATTTATATCTGCATTTGCAGTATGCCCACAAGAAGTACATACAAACTTACTTTGTGATTGTCTATTTTCTTTTGATACATGACCACATCTATTACAAGTTTGAGAAGTATATGCTGGATTTACTTTAATCAGTTCTCCACCATTCTCTTTTAACTTATATTCTAACATCTCAAAGAACATTCCCCAACTTTGTTGAGTGATTGAACGATTTAACCCTCTTTTTGCTTTTGCATTTTTTGAAGGTTTTTCTACTGTTCCTTTTGTTGTTTTAGTCATATTCTTTATTTTTAAATCTTCCACTACCACAGTTTGGTTCTCGCTGTATGATTTTGAAAGTTTATGTAAAAAATCTTTTCTTTTGTTTGCAATATGAAGATTTATCTTTGCTATCTTAACCTTTGCCTTAGCACGATTTTTTGAACCTTTCTTCTTTCGGCTTAGTTGTTGAGCTTTTACTCTTAATTTTGAAAGCTCTTTTATCAAATTAAGCGGTTTTACTCTTCTTCCATTACTATCAGCTACAACAAGAGATACACCTACATCTATACCTATAGATGTACCATTATGATTAACTTTTATCTCTTCTACACCTGTATCAATTAATATACTTGCATGATATTGATAGGCTTCACAACTTACTGTTACAGTTTTAATCTTTCCAACTATACCTGTTCTAAGACCTTTAGCTTTAATCCAACCTATCTTTGGTAAGTAAACCTTGTTATTTTCAATTTTAACCCCTTGTGGGTATTGAAAACTTTGTCTTGAATGGTGTCGTGATTTAAATTTTGGAAATCCTCCACCTTTAAAAAAATGTTTGTAAGCACTATCCATATTGGCAACAGATTGTTGTAATGTTTGAGAATGAACATCTTTTAGCCAAAGTGTTGATTCTCTTTTTTTAATCTTTGTGATATGCTTGATTAAATCAAATTTACCAATCTTCATACCAAACTTTTTATAAGCATTTATTCGTAATGCTAAAGTTCTATTATACACATAGCGAACCGCTCCAATTTGAGAAGATATAGTTTGCTTTTGTGTTTCATTTGGATAAAGTCTTACTTTTACAGCTTTTAACATATCTTCTTCTTTTTAATTGGTGTGTATTTTGATATACTACTATTTTTTCGCTAATATGTCAATATTAAATAAAAAGGTGTGATATATGAATATACAAAAATCAAGACATGCAACTCATCTTCTTCATGCTCATTTAGTGTTTGTCACTAAATATAGATACAACATCTTAACAAAAGAGCATATAGACTATATGGGTGAAATCTTTAAAGAAACTATTGAAGAGATGGGAGGAACTTTGCAAGAGTTTGATGGCGAAAGAAATCATGTTCATTTGCTTATTCAATACCCACCTAAACACTCTATATCACTAATTGTAAACAATTTAAAAGGTCGTTCTAGTAGATTACTTAGAAGAGATATGCCTAACGTTAAAGAAAGGTATTGGGGAAATGGTTCTTCATTATGGCATAGAAGTTATTTTGCTGGTAGTGTTGGTGGTGCTACACTTGAAGTAGTTAAACAATATATACAACAGCAAGATACTCCGAACTAATACCGCTTATATCCACCCCCTAAAGGAGGTGGTTTTACGCTATTTGATGATAAAAAGGTCTTTAGAACTATTTTGCTAATGCTGCTTTAGAAGCTTCAACAACAGCAGTAAATGCAGCTGCATCATTCATAGCCATATCAGCAAGAATTTTACGGTCAAGTTCGATACCTGATTTGTGAACACCATTCATAAAAGTTGAATAGTTCATTCCATTTAAACGAGAAGCAGCATTAATACGTACAATCCATAATTTACGGAAATCACGTTTCTTTTGCTTACGATCTCTATGAGCATATACCCATGAACGTTCGATTTGCTCTTTTGCTTTTCTGAAATGTTTACGACGACCACTATAAAAGCCCTTCGCTAATTTTAATATTTTCTTGTGTCTTCTTCTACGAACAACACCAGTCTTTACTCTTGGCATATTTTTCCTTTTTCTTTACCCAGACATACTTAGATGTTCAAGGTGCCATATTTTAATTATATGGTCTTGCCCAATCAGATAATTGGAGATTAATGATTTAACTAAAATTAGTTAATCATAGCCTTAATATTTGCAGCATCTGCATCAGAAACAACAGCTGGGTTGTTTTGATCACGACGAGTTGCAGCATCTTGTTTAGTTAAAATATGGCTTCTAAACGCTTTACCACGTTTGATTTGACCATTCTTTTTAACTTTAAAACGCTTAACAGCGCCTTTTACCGATTTCATTTTAGGCATCGATAGCTCCTTACGTAAAATTCTCATAAATTTGAGAATGGAATTATATCAAAATTTATTTAAATAGATGCTATAATACCTCTATGAATTCAATTAAACATATACAAAATGCCCTAGATGAACTAGATAAAGAGGTACAAAAATTACTTTTAGATTGGAGTGTTCCACTCAATGAAAAAGATAATATTATGCTTCCAATTTTACAACAGAAAAAAGTTTTAACACAAACACTTGAAGATTTAACATACTTAAAAGAGCATCCTCCTACACCAGATCAAGCTTGTGGTATCTCTAAATATAGAGAAGATTGATTTTATAAAAAGTGTCTGAACTTACTCTTTTTTTCTCCGCCTTTTTAGCTGCTACTATATTTCCATTTTCATCGGAAGTTATCTTTGTAACCGCTATTCTTAATGATCTCTCCTTTTTAAATGCTATGCTCTATGCTTCGAGTGGAAATATTTTAGCTATTATTGTAAATTATTGGTTGGGATATTGGCTCTATGAAAAAACTCATATAAAATTAAAATCATCAAATATAGGGCGAAAAAGTCTCTATTATGGTCATAGTTATGGTTATTTTATTTTACCACTCTCTTGGCTTCCAATACTTGGTGATCCTTTAACATTAGTAGCAGGTGTTTTAAGACTTAATTTTGCTCTATTTATCATTATTGCTGGTTTCTTCCGTATCATTAGATACTATCTTTTAGGAAGTATGATATAATTCCTAAAAATATTTTGAGGAAAAAATAGATGAAAAAATATCTCATGCTTATACCCTTTACACTTGTTGTAATTTCAATTATCGCTTTTTTTGTGAATAAAAACACAGAGATTCACAAAGCTGAAAAAGAGTTAACTAATTTAAAAGAACTCTCTTATGAGCTTAAAAAATCTTTTCAAAACCATACAAAACTGGTAGATAATAGTAGTTTATCTGTAAATGTTACAGATGTAGAAACATCAATAAAACATCTTGAGTATGCGATAAACAACTACTTAAATACGCTTAATGATTTAAGTTATGATAGACTTTATAGAATCTCAAAAATTATTAATGAAAAAAGTACAAATTTATCCTCTATCTATAAAGATATAACAAGAGATAAAAATCTAATGAATAGTGCGATGATGGACTCTATTAAAAGTTATAAAGAGTATATGAAAAACAAAAGATCACTTTCATCATCTGATAAAGCTTTTATGAACTATATCTTTAAATCTACTCTTACTAAATCATATAAAAACATTGTACGTCTAAACTCAACAAAAAAAGCAGATATCTTAAACAAAGATATAAAAGCACTCCAAGCAAAACAACTAAGTTTATTAGAGTTAACAGCTGCGCTAAGAAAGAATGATTTCGTTCACGAGATAAACCAAGTGATTCTTTTTTCATTTCAAACATCCGAAGCACTACGGAGTGAATTAGATGATATCGTTACTAAACTTTTAATAGGTTCAACATTCCTACTTATCTTTAGTTTAGGTATCTATGCAAGAGAGATCAAAGCTTTAGAGGAGACAAAGAAACTCAAAAGTGAATTAACAGAGTATGTATATGCTCTAGATAACAGTGCTATCATCTCAAAAAGTGATTTAAAAGGGGACATAACATTTGTAAATGATAAATTTTGTGAAATTTCTGGTTATGAGAGAGAGGAGCTTCTAGGAAAATCACATAATATCATCCGCCATCCAGATATGGATAAAAAAGTTTTTGAGGAGTTATGGGATAGTATCGTTTATGGAGATATATTCCAAGGAACTATTAAAAATCGTGCAAAAGATGGTGAAGCATATTATGTTGAAACAACTATTATTCCTCTCCACGATGAAAAGGGTAAAATTGATGAATATCTATCTATTTGTCATGATGTAACTCAATTTATGAAAAATATTTCATAAATATCTATTTTTACTCCCTTCTCTAACCCCAAAATAGATTTGGGGTTCTTCATATCTCTCTTTAGTTCATAAAAAATATAGGAATAATATGCAAACAGATGTTTTAATAATAGGTGCAGGTGGAGCAGGTCTAACATCTGCACTCTCAGCACATAAAAATGGTGCAAAAGTAAAAATAATCACAAAAGAGTATCCAACAAGATCTCAAACTTGTATGGCTCAAGGTGGCATAAATGCAGCTCTTGGAAATGCTGGAGAAGATAGTGTTGAAGCTCACATAAAAAATACTCTAAAATCTGCTCACGGTATCGCAAATAAAGAAGCTATTGAACTTCTTTGTTCCGAAGCTCCGAGTGCGGTAGAGTGGCTAGATAGTATAGGTGTATGTTTTAGCCGTACAAAAGATGCAAAAATAGCACAACGTACACTTGGTGGTGCTTCTGCTCCTCGTGCATGTTATGCGCAAGACTATACAGGACTTAAAATTCTTCATACACTCTACGATAGGGTTCTTGAAGCGGGTATAGAGATTTTAAGCGAACGATACCTTTTAGAGATAGATAAAGATGCAAACAGTATAAATGGTGTAACTGTATTAAATATAAGAACTGGAGAGATCGAAAACTATCTATCAAAATCGATAATTATTGCAACGGGTGGTTATAGCCGTATTTATGATAAACACTCAACAAACTCAACAGCTTCAACAGGGGATGGTATCTCTATTGCTCTAAGAGCGGGAGCAAGAGTGAGTGATATGGAGTTTATACAGTTTCATCCAACAGCACTTAAAAACTCCTCTATCTTAATCTCTGAGAGTGCTAGAGGTGCAGGTGGGTATCTTCTGAACTCTCGAGGGGAACGTTTTACCGATGAACTTCTTCCTCGTGACGAGGTTGCTCGTGCTATTCATAATGAGATGCAAAGAGGTGAAGATATATTTTTAGATATTCGCCATTTAGGAGAAAATTTTATAGATGAAGAGTTACCTCAAGAGAGAAAACTGGCAAAACTTTATGAAAATATTGACCCCGTTTCTGAACTTATACCTATAAAACCTGTTGCTCATTATACTATGGGTGGTATAGAGGTAGATGATACCTCTTCAACAATTATAAAAGGTTTATATGCTGTTGGTGAATGTGCTAACCATAGAGTTCATGGTGCAAATCGTCTTGGTGGAAACTCTCTTTTAGAACTTATAGTATTTGGAAAACAAGCGGGTGAAAACTCTGCGAAATATGCCAAAACAGTTCAAGAGATAGCACCAATCACCTCTACAAAATTTCAGTTACAATCAAACCCTCAGCCAAAGATAGATTTCTATAAAATAAAAGTAGAACTAGGTAATCTCTTTTACAAAAATGTAGGTATATCAAGAGATAAAACAACACTGATTACTGTTTTAGAGAGGGTAGAAAAGTTTATAGCAGATATTCCAAATATGGGTGTTACAGATAGTTCAAAAATCTACAATACAAATCAGATAGAGTTTTTAGAGTTTAAAAATATGTTAGAGCTGAGTAGATTGGTTTTAATAGGTGCTATCCAAAGAGATGAAAGTCGTGGAGCACACTTTAGAGTAGACACACCTGTTGAAGATGAAAAATTTGCGATGCACACAATAATAGATAAAGATGGAGTAGTTAAATGAAAATAACAGTTCAAAGAGAAACATTAGCAGAGTTTGAAGTTGATGTTCATGATATAACACTTTTATCTCTTCTAAACACTATTAAAACAGAGCAAGATTCATCTCTCACATTTGCGAGTGGATGTAGAAGTAGTGTTTGTGGAAGTTGCTCTATGAGAGTAAACGATAAAGAGGTTCTCGCTTGTAGCTATAAAGTGCAAGATGGTGACAGAGTAGAACCTTTAAACAATCTGCCTCTCATAAGAGATTTAGTAGTAGATGTGGATAGAGCTTATGAAAAAAACAAAAAAGCAAAAGCTTGGCTATCTCAAATAAAAGATACTGTTTCACTCACTCAAGAGAATGAAAAAATTAACGAGATACAAAGTGACTGTATTCTTTGTGCCTCTTGTTATAGTGCCTGTCCTGTCTTTGCAGTAAATGATGATTTTTTAGGACCATTTACTCTTACACGTGTTTGGAAATATGTAAGTGACAAACGTGAAGAGAGTGAAAAAGAGATGATAGATACAATCCAAACAGATGGTGTTTGGTCATGCACTTTATGTAATGAGTGTACTGTTGTCTGTCCACAAAACATCTCAAGTAAAACAGATATAGAAAAACTTCGCTCAAAATCTGCAATGGTTGGATATAGCGACCCTAACTTTGCCTCTTTTGGTGGTGGATTTGGATTTGATGGAACTCCTAGTTTTTAAATATATAGATAACCTCAAACTCCAAATAACTCAGTGGATATTCATTCATCAGTTTTTTTGTTTGGGCAAAGTTTAAAATGGTACGAGAACCACTCACTCCACTCTGTTTGATATATTTAAATATATCTCTAGTGGAGTGAAACTCTAACTTATAGTTTACCACTTCAGACTCTGCATTAAAATATTTTTTTTGAAGTTTTTCTACCTCTTTAGCACCTCTCAAAATAGAGTCTAATCCCGCAGTATCATTTAATGTTTTAAATGTATTTGATGTAAAGATTGCTAAGGCTATCGGAGCATTAAGTTTTTTTATATTTTTAAAAACACTCTCCAGATCATCTGCCCACTGAAGTGCTGATGCGGAGATTATATAATCATAGTTTGCTGTACAAAAAAGAGTATTGAAAAACTCTTTGTCATTAAAATTTCCATAGATAGACTCTATATTTTTTGCTTTTGGATGGAGTTCTAACATCCCTTTAGCAAAATCAACACCTGTAAAATGGTTATAATCCCACTCTATACTTTTACAAACTGCACCACTACCACATCCTAAATCTAAAATATTTTGAGGCTGAGTTTTTATATGAGAGAGAAGTTTTTTGACAACACTATTTTGAATACTATTGTTAGCTTCATAACTCAAAGCATTTTTAGAGAACTCCTTACTTACTTTCATTTTTTGTTTACTATAAGAGATAAGATAAAAATAACTAATACACATAACACAATAGTTGCACCAGAAGGCAAAGAGAAGTAAAAAGAGAGTGTCATACCTGAAGCAACACTAAAAAGAGCAAAAAAGAGAGATATAAGAACAGTTGATAAAAAACCTACTCTATATTGAAGTGCAGAAACTGTCGGTATAACCATCAATGCACCGATAAGTAAGCTTCCCACAACTCTAATAGAAAGAGCGATAACAATAGCAACAACAGTCACAAGTAAAAAGTTCAATAGTTTTACTTTTATACCACTTACTTTAGCTACCTCTTCATCATAAGCTATAAAATATAGTTCTCTTGAAAAGGCTAAAAGAAGTGCCAAAGAGAGTGAGCCAAAGATAACTATAGTCTTTACATCTTCATCGCTTACAGATAAAACAGAACCAAAAAGATAGGAAAAAAGTGAGTTATTAAATGCTCCTCCAAGAGAAACAATAATCACAGCAATAGCTAAAGAACCAGAAAGCATTATCGCTAAAATAGAATCAGAATACAGAGCAAACGAAGTTCTAAGATACTCAATAAGCCAAGCAGAAAGTATAGCAATGACAACTGCCATCCATAAAGGGTTAAACCCTGCAACAAGACCAACAGCCACACCAACTAATGCCGAATGAGCCAAAGTTTCACTCATCATTGAGTAGCGTTTTAGTACTATAAATGTTCCACTTATGGAAGCTAAAACTGCTATAAGCATCCCTGCTATAAACGCTCTTTGCATAAATTCGTATTCAAACATCTCTAGCATATTTTGTCCTAATGCTCATGCTTATGGTTATGAATAAGATGCGATTCAACCCCATAAAGTTCTGTCATATCTTCACAACTTAAAGCCTCTTTTGGATTGTTACAGATTGTTGCTTTTTGGTTGATAGTAAAAAGTCTTCCTATATCATCTGCGATAACACCTATATCGTGAGTGATAAATAAAATAGTTATCTTTTCCTCTTTATTTAACTTTGCTAAAAGTTCATAAAATCTTTTTTGAGATACAACATCAACACCTGTATTTGGCTCATCAAGGATAAGTATCTCTGGTTTTGAAGCTAAGGCACGAGCTATCATTACACGTTGACGTTGTCCTCCTGAGAGTGTTCCTACCATTTTTTTTTGTAGGTTTTCTATATCCATCTTTTTTATAGCATCATTTACAGCACTGTTATCTTCATCACTCATACGAGAAAAGAGTGAACGTTTAGCTGTTCTACCCATCTTAACAATATCTAAAACAGTTGCAGGAAAGTTAGCATCGACAAGTGATGCACGTTGTGGAACATAACCTATCTTATACCACTCCTTAAACTCTGATTGCTTCTTACCAAAGAGTTCAATCTCTCCGCTTGAAGGCTTACTCAGTCCTAAAAGCATTCGAATAAGTGTAGTTTTACCTCCACCATTTGGACCTATAATAGCGATATAGTCTCCATTGAATATCTGTAAAGATATTTTAGAGAGTATCTGCTGATCTCTTACCTTGAAATTAAGATTTGTAACATTAAAAATAGGAACTCTAAAGTTTATTGACACTCAAGAGCCTTAGAGATTTTGACAAGGTTTATCTTCATAATATCCTCATAAGTTAGATTTTTATCCGCCTCATCTTTTGTGATATTTCCTAAAGGTTGCAGTGTATCTACCGCTACTTTTGTATCTTTAGCTATACTTTTCATCACTCTATCACTTACAAAACTCTCAAAAAAGATAGTTGAGATATTATGCTCTTTTATATGTTTCATAAGTTTTGTTATCTGCTTTGCACTCGGTTGTGCTTCTGGCGATAAACCACTTAAAGCTTCCACTTTAAAACCATATTTGTGAGAAAGGTAGGAGAATGCATTATGATTTGTAATGATAGTCTCTTTTTTACAACTTCCTAAAGCAGTTTTATACTCACTATCTAAACTATCTAACATCGTTAAATAGTTATCTCTATTTTTAATATAAAAATCTCTGTTTTGTGGAGAGATATGGATAAGTGCATCAGTTATAGTGTGTGTTGCTATCTTCATATTTTGCAAATCTAACCAGTAGTGAGGATCTACATTGTTATGTGATGAACATTTATCTCCCTCCTGATGGTTGTGATGGTCATGATGCTTATGTTTATCTGGTTGCAATGCTCTTATTTTTACTTTTTGACTCATATCGATAGAACTATTTTTAAACTCAAACCCCTTTATCCAAGGTTCAAGCCCCGCTCCATTATATAAAACCAACCTACTCTTCTCTAAAGATGCCATCAACTTTGGAGTTGGTTCAAAACTATGGGCATCAACACCAAAAGGCAAGATATTGACGAGTCTGATTTTATCTTCAGCGATATGTTTTGTAATATCATAAAGAGAAAAAGTGCTCACGGCTACTATCGGTTTTATATCTGTTTGTATAACTTTTTCATCTTGATTTAACATAAACAACTGTAAAACCAGTACCAAAACTACTAAGATAAAGAGTATCTTTTTAAAATCTTTCATCAATATTTCCTAAATTATTTTTGAGATTATACCCTATTTTGTAATATAGTTTTTTTTAGATATAATTCGCCACTTTTAAACTCAGGATTTTATATATGACAACTAGTTTTTTACTTATTGTTCAAATCGTATTGGTGATAATGATAGTTATCGCGGTACTTTTACAAAAAAGCTCAAGCATAGGTCTTGGAGCATATAGTGGCTCAAATGAGTCTGTGTTTGGAGCAAAAGGTCCAAACAGTTTCTTAGCTAAAGCAACTTTTACTATCGGTTTTTTATTTGTAGTAAATACTATCACTTTAGGTTATATGTATTCTCAAGCAGCTCAAGCTTCAGTTATCGATGATTTAGTCGAAACAACAAATGTTGTAGCTCCTTCTGCATCTGTAACAAAAACAGAAACAAATAGTTCAAAATAGATATCTTAGGTACACATCTGAATAACTTCATTTTTAACAAAAAGTAAGTTTTTATAAATATCTTTTAAATCCTCTATTTTTGTACAGTCATAATTTTGGCTTACAAAATATTGGTATTTATCATGACTTAATTTTTCTAAAATAACAAAATTCCAAATAGCACCTACAATATAAGCCCCCCGCATAGATATTTCACTGTTTAATTCAATAGCACTAATAAGTTCAGCTAGTAGTTGTGGTTCAGGGTCTCTTGCTGTTTTGCCTTGTTTGAACTCTTGAATAAAAAAATAGGGTCTTTCAGCTTTTTTTATACCTTTTGAAAATATAAAGTCAGCTTCTCCATTAAAGATAAATTTCTCTGTTTTATAGATTAGCTTTTCATCTGTAAAACTTCTAATATTATCATCTAGTAGAAAAAAATCAATTTTATTTACTAAAGGCATAATAAAGTTTACTTTCAAATCTTCTTCGTGATAAAATTTGATAAGCTTGATATTTCTTTTAATAAGATACTCTAAAAACTTCACTATATCATTAGAAATTTTTAAATCATTTTCTAACCAAGTAGAAAAAATATCTTGTTTATTGATATTTTCTTCAATAGAAACTAAAGTTTCTAGCTCTTCATATTTGATACTACTAAAAGAATATGTTTGAATAGTGTTGTTTTGAAGTTCTTTTAACTCTTTTAGTTCTTCTAACTCTTCAATCGTAATATTATTTAAAAATTGTTCTAATGACATTATAGATATCCTTTTTTATAGAGAGTATTGTATCTTAAAATATAGATTCATAACTTTCTATCAGAGCTAAAACAAATTCTTAAAAATTTCTCGCTACAATTAGATAAATAAATTTTTCATAACCTCAAGGAAATTCAATGTTAAACGAAATATATACTTCATGTGAAACAAAAATGCAAGGTAGCATAGAGCATATGCAAAGAGACTTTAAAACACTTAGAACTGGTAAAGTTACTACATCTGTTTTAGATAATGTAAAAATTGACTACTATGGTACTCCTACTCCTCTTGATCAAGTTGGTTCTGTTATCGCTGTTGATGCTACAACTATCGCTGTAAATCCTTGGGAAAAAAATCTTTTAGCAGATATCGAATCTGCTATTATGAAAGCAAATGTTGGTTCTACTCCAAATAACGATGGTGACCAAATCAAACTATTTTTTCCAGCTATGACAGTTGACCAACGTAAAGAGTCTGTAAAACAGATGAAAGGTATGGGAGAAAATGCAAAGGTTTCTGTAAGAAATGATAGAAAAACTGCAAATGATTCTATCAAAAAACTTGAAAAAGAGAAAGAGATTACTACTGATGAGTCAAAAGCTGCTCAAGACAATATTCAAAAAACAACAGATAAATACTCTACAATGATTGAAAAAATATTAAAAGAGAAAGAAGTAGAGATATTAAAGGTTTAATGATGGATGTTAAAAAAATATATATGAATGCGGACGCTCTTTTAGAGGGTCACTTCAAATTGAGTTCTGGAAACCATTCACAATTTTATCTTCAATCTGCAAAAGTTTTAGAAGACCCGCAAACTGCTAAACTCTTAGCCCAAGCACTCGCAAAAGAGATTAAAGCAAGTGGTATCGTTATAGATACTGTGTGTGCTCCTGCTCTTGGTGGTCTTATAGCTGGTTTTGCTCTTGCACAAGCTCTTGATGTTCGTTTTATCTTCGCTGAAAGAGTGGATGGTGTTATGACTATCCGTCGTGGTTTTGATGTGGAAGAGGGTGAAAAAGTTTTAATGTGTGAAGATATTATCACAACAGGTGGTTCTGCTATGGAAGCAGCGCATGTTGTTGAGTCTTTAGGTGGTAAAATTGTTGGTGTTTCAGCACTAGCCAATCGTGGTTTTTGTAAACGTGAAAACTCTGATATAGTTACAAAACCTAACTGTAAACTTCCTCAAGATATCCCATTTTTTGCTCTTGAAGATTTTACATTTGAGATGTATGCTCCAGATGAGTGTCCTCTTTGTAAAGATGGAAGCGAAGCTATCAAACCTGGTTCTCGCGGGAACTAATCTTTTTTATAGTAAAAGAGTTTTTACTCTTTTACACTCTCTTTTTATCTCTTTAGATATAATCCTCTATGCAAAAATTATTTAACGAAGTAGGTTCATTAGACAAACGATGTTATGAAATATTTAATCTTAGTGAAGATATTTTAATGGAACATGCTGCTAATGGTATCGCTAATTATATAAAAGAAAGTTTTAGAAAAAATTCAAAAATTATTATCGCTTGTGGTAGTGGAAATAATGGTGCAGATGGGATAACTTTAGCAAGATTACTTCATATTGATTATGATGTATCTATCTTCTTTGCAAAAGAACCCTCATCAGATATGGCTATTTTACAAACTATCCGCTCTCGAGCGATAGGTGTTAAAGAACTCCTAGAACTAACCACCTGTGATATAGTTGTTGATGCAGTAATGGGAACAGGTTTTAAAGGTGATTTTGATAAATCTTTAACACAGATAATGCAAAAATTAAACCTACTATATGCATCTAAAATAGCTTGTGATGTACCATCAGGATTAAAACAAACAGGTGAGTGTGTAAGTGATACTTTTAAAGCAGATATAACATTAACAATGGGTGCTTTAAAAAAGAGTCTCTTTTTAGATGAAGCCAAAGAGTTTGTAGGAGTAATAAAAGTTATCGACTTAGGTCTTCCTAGAGAAGTTTATGAGAACTCTTCAAATTGGAACTTATTAGATTTAGAAGATTTAAAACTACCATATAGAACAAAAAAGAGTTCCCATAAGGGAACTTTTGGTCATCTTGCTTTAGCATCTGGTGAAAAGTTAGGAGCATCTGTTTTAAGTGCAGAGTCAGCACTCAGGTTTGGTACTGGTTTGGTAACTCTTGTAGGATTTAAAGAGAGTCAAATCCCTCATACTATTATGTCCTCACATCGCCTACCATCAAATACAACAGCTTTAGCCCTTGGTATGGGTTTAGGTTCTGAATTTAGTGATACAGAGTTATTAGAACTCTTAGATAATAAACTTCCTTTAATAGCTGATGCAGATATATTCTATATGCCTATTATAAAAGAGATTTTAAAAAGAGATAATGTTGTAATTACTCCCCATCCAAAAGAGTTTGTAGCACTGTTAAAAATGTTGAATTTAGCAGATATAGATATACAAACTCTTCAAAAAAATCGTTTTAAATATGCAGAACTATTTTCTAATAGTTTTGCAAATATTACACTTCTTTTAAAAGGTGCAAATGTTATTATTGCTCAAAACAATCAGTTTTTTATAAATCCTCATGGTATATCTGCTTTAGCTAAAGGTGGAAGTGGAGATGTATTGAGTGGACTTATAGGAGCATTACTTGCACAAAACTATACAGCTTTAGATTCAGCTATAAATGCCTCTTTAGCACATACAAAATTAGCACAAAACTATAAAGGTGCTGATTTTTCTCTTACACCAAATGATTTGATTGAAGGAATTGGTAATTTATAAGATTGCTTACGCTATAAATCAAATAATTAATATAAATATATAGGAAATTACCCTTATGGATAACATTTTAAAAATTGGAAAATATGAGTTAGGCTCACGCTTAATTGTAGGAAGTGGAAAATATGATTCTTTTGAAACTACAAAAGAAGCTACATTAGCAAGTGGTAGTGAACTTATAACTGTTGCTGTACGTCGTTTAAATATTACAGACCCAGATAAAGAGAATTTAAGAGATACTTTTGCAGGTACAAATGTAAAGTTTTTACCAAACTCTGCTGGTTGTGTGACTGCTGAAGAGGCTATCACAACTTTTAGACTTACTCGTGAAGCTACTGGTATCGATTTAATCAAACTAGAGGTGATTGGCGATACTAAAAAGACTCTCTACCCTGATGTATTAGAGACTATTGAGGCCTGTAAAGTTTTAGCAAAAGATGGTTTTACTATTATGGCTTATACTTCAGATGACCCAATAATGGCTAAACGTTTAGAGGATGCTGGTGCGCATGCTATTATGCCTCTTGCTGCTCCTATCGGTTCTGGTCTTGGTATTCAAAACCCTTACAACATCGCATTTGTAAAAGATGCTGTTGATTTACCTATCATTGTAGATGCTGGTATCGGTTGTGCTAGTGATGCCGCTTATGCTATGGAACTAGGAGCTGAGGGTGTGCTTACAAATACTGCTATCGCTCAAGCGGGGAACCCTATGATAATGGCTGAAGCTATGAAACATGCAGTACGTGCAGGACGTATGTCCTACCTTGCAGGACGTATTCCTAAAAAACCTTATGCAACTGCATCAAGCCCTATCGATGGACTGATTCAGTTTTAAACTCTTAAAATTTTCACAAAACTTCTTAAAGGCTAAAAGATACCTCTTTTAGTCTTGTTTTAAAAGGTTATCTCTTGAAAAAATATCTAATACTCTCTCTTTTTACCCTCTCTCTTTTTGCACATCCACACACATTTATAGATGTATATCCAACTATAAATATAAAAGATGGAAAAGCTCAAACTATTCATTTTAAATGGAAAATAGATGAGATGACCTCTTCAATGCTTATTATGGATGTAGATAGTGATGGAGATGGAAAAATCAACTCTAAAGAGAATAGATTTATTAGAGATACTTACTTTACAGTTTTTACAGAGTATAATTACTATACACATATTAAAATAGATGGAAAAACGATCCCTTTTCCTCAAACAAAAAACTTTAAAGCCTCTATTGAAAATCATAGAGTCTGTTACTCTTTTGATATAGAGGGAGATTTTGATATGAAACGGACTATTATAGAGGTTGGAGATAGCGATTTTTATGTTGCTATGGTATTGAAGCAGGAGTTTCTTTCTATAAAAGGGATGAATGCTCAGGCAACTGGTGTTGATAATGAGTTCTACTATGGATATAAAGTGGAGTTTAACTAAATGGAATACTATTCACAATTGATGCAACAACTTGTTACCTACCAATATGAACTCAACAGATATATAGCAACAACTATCAGAAGTTTAACTGATGAAAACTCCCTCTCTGTATCTCTAATAATCTTAGGAGTTGCTTTTATCTATGGTCTTGTTCATGCGATAGGTCCTGGACATGGAAAAGCTCTTGTTGCGCTCTACTTTACATCTAACAAAAGTGATTATAAAAAAGCTTTTAAGATGGGGTATATGATATCTATCATTCATGCTTTTTCAGCACTTATTTTTACATTTGGGATATTTTTTATACTTAAAACTATGTTTCGACAAAACTTCAACCAACTCTCAGATATCGCTATGCAGATTAGTGCTGTTATGATTATCTCTGTTGGTCTCTATCTTATTTATGAAACCTTTAAAGGGAGAAAAGAGAGAGAAAAGAGTTTACAAAAATCGGATAAAAGTGAGTATGGTGTTGCTTTTAGTGCAGGGATAGTTCCCTGTCCAGGTGTTATGACTATTGTACTCTTTTGTATCGTTTTAGGGCATTATACATTGGGTGTGTTGGCAGCTATTGCTATGAGTATCGGTATGGGTTTAACTATCTCTTTAGCGGGTATATTTTCCATAGCACTCAACAAAAAATCTAGTAGTTTTATAGATAAAAAAGGTTATATTTTAGAGATGATTGGTGGCTCTTTAATTTTTCTACTTGGTCTTTTTCTACTTTTTGGAACTCTCCACTAGATGCAACCTTTTCAACCATCATTTTTTTTTAAAAATAGACATACGCAAACACTATACTCCTCCTTTTTTAGAAAATTACCAAATTTAGAGATAGAGATAGAAACCTTTGAACTTGATGATGGAGATTTTGTAGAGTGTCATTGGTATAACAAACCTAAAATAAACTCCTCTACACCTATCATCATACTTTTTCATGGTCTAGCAGGTTCTTACAAATCTCCCTACATTCAAGGAGTGATGAGCGAAGCAAAAAAAGAGGGTTTTGCATCTGTTGTGATGCACTTTCGAGGATGTTCAGGAAAAGAGAACCATCTCCCTCGTGCTTATCACAGTGGAGATAGTGGTGATGCTCTTGCTTGGATAGAAACGATACAGCAAAGATATAAGCACTCTAAAATATTTACAGTAGGCTACTCTCTTGGTGGCAATATGATCTTAAAACTCTTAGGAGAACTAGGAGAGAACTCCCCTATCAGTGCTTCTGTCTCAGTATCTGCACCTCTTCAGCTAGATATTTGTGCCGATGCGATAGACAATGGTTTTTCAAAATTTTATCAATGGCATCTCATAAAAGCTTTAAATCTCTCCTTGGAAAAAAAATATAACAAACATGATATGGAATCGTTAATAAACCTTAAAAAAGATAAAGTAAAAAAGATTAAAACATTTTGGGAGTTTGATAATATCTATACTGCCCCTATCCATGGATTTGATTCTGCACAGGATTATTATACAAAATGTAGTTCAAAACAGTTTTTAAAAGATATAAAAACTCCAACCCTTATCATCCATGCAATAGATGACCCCTTTATGGATACAAAAATCATCCCTAAAAAAGAGGAACTCTCAAAACATATAAACTTAGAACTCTCTGAAAATGGAGGTCATGTAGGCTTTATAGGTGGTACTTTTTTTAAACCTAATTATTGGTTGGAAAAGAGGATTGTTAAATATTTTAAGGGTTACTTGGGGGAGTAAGAGTGTAAATGTTATAATCGCTTATGAAAAAGTTTGAAAACAGGGGAGAGATAAGTAAAATGAATTTAAAATGTACAAAAAAACTATTAGATATACTAAATATAAAAACAACAAATCAAGAAAAAATACCAAACATAAATAAAGATATTGAAAATTGGCATTGCAATATTATTGATTTTGGTGAAATATATGGAGTATTGATTACAAATGATAAAACATTATTTTCATTTTATATATTTGGCTTAGAGAAGAGTGATTTTAAAGATTTCTCCGAAATTATAAAACAAAATATTTTTAAAACTATGTTAAATATGGGACTTGAACAAAAAAAGTTTGAAGTTATTTTAGAAAGTATGGAAAATATACAGTTTAATAAAACAGATGATAGAAAAGTATTAGCTTCGATGAATCAAATGTTGAATTATATTTATGGAAACATGGAGCAAGAAAAAGATCTACTTGAAATTAATATTGGATTAAATAATATGATACAAACCAAATTAGAGTTAAAAATACCAAGAAAACAATTAGAACTTTTACTAGAAGAGTGTATATAAAAAAAGCTAATCAAATTGTAACCAATCCGTAATAATCAAGTAATCTTTTAGTAATCCAACAAAAGTAATATTTCATAAATTATTCTATGGAGTACAAATGATTACGACTCACAAAAAGATGCTTCTCTCTTTAGCAGTTGCAACTACACTTTTTTCAACTTCACTACAAGCTCAAAGTAATGAAGACCTTATAAACAATATTATGAAACTAAGAGGTGATGTTGAATCTCTTTATACTCAGATAGATGAAAATAGAGATTTTTATAAATCACAGATGAAATCTTTAGCTATGCAACACGCTGATAGTGAAGCACAGATAAATAGACATAACACATCTATAAAATTAGCTCAATCAGAACTTAGTAAGATAGAAGCTAAAATAGCTGTAACCTCTTCAAATGATGTTGAACTAAAACCTCTTCTTTTAAATGCTATCAATCTTCTCAAAAAAAGTATCGTAACAGGAATCCCATTTAAAGTAAATGAGAGAATAGCTGACCTTAAAAAAATAGAGAAAGAACTAGCAGAAAAAGAGATTACAGAGGAGAAAGCTCTTGCTCTCATATGGGCTTTATATGATGATAATATCCGTCTTACAAAGGAGATAGGTCTTTTTAAACAAAAGATCAATATCAATGGAGAGAAGATTTTAGCAAAAGTTGCAAAAATCGGTTCTATAATGATCTATTTCAAAGCTCCAGATGAGAGAGTTGGTTATGTTGTTCAAAATGATGATGGGTATGGCTATAAGGTTATCACAAATCCTGAAGATATAAAAAAGATAAACACTCTATTTGATGCTTTACAGAAGCAGATTAGAACAGGATACTTCACACTTCCTAATGCACTTATACTGATGGAGACAAAATAATGAAAAAACTTTTTACACTACTTGTTGCAGTTGCTATCTCTTTTGGCACACTCAATGCAGATGAACTTGTAAATGCTTATAAAAAAGAGTATACATTTTTAAAAGCTCAAAAAAATGAGTTAGCAAAACGTCTAAAAAAAGATAAAAGAGCTCAAGATAAAGATATATCAAAAGCAAAACGTAAAGTTGCAAAACTTCAAAACAGATATGTAAAACTGAGTGAAACACTCAACTCTACACATAAAAAGATAGGTGTAGCTAAAGAGACACTTCAAGCAAAAGGGAGTAACAAAGAGATAGTTTCAAGTGTTATCATTCAAGCGCAAGCTTCACTTTTTGAATATGGTGTTGAGTTTAAAGTTGGGAACTCTGTAACACAAGTTGAGTCTATGAATAGTGCTTTTATAAAATCTTTAGAGCTTTATAAAACACTTTCAAGTATTCAAAAAGAGGATGGGAAATTTTATCTTCTTGATGGAACAACAGCACGTGGTCAGATTATCAAAGTTGGTAACATTTCAGCATATGGTGTTTCTTCAAAAGGTTCATCAGCTCTAGCTCCAGCAGGAAATGGAGAGTATAAAGTTTGGAATAAACCATCAGATGTTGATGCTAAAGCATTTGCAAATGATGATGAAAGAAGAGAGATAAATATCTTTATCTATGAAAATCTAACAAAAGAGGTTGAGTACACAAAAGAGAAAACATTTGATGATACACTTAAAGGTGGTGGGCCGATAGGTTATATCATTTTAGGATTAGGAGTGTTTGGTTTATTACTTCTTGCAATTCGAGTTATATTACTCCTTCGTGCAGGTTCAAATGTAAAGAAAATCTCTAATGTCGTTGTAACAAAAGTGAAGGAGGGAAAAGGGGATGAAGCACTAGATGCTATCAACGGTTTCAAAGGTTCAGCAGCAAGAGTTGTTAAAGCAACACTGAGAAATATAGATAAAGATAGAGAACATATCGAAGATATTGTGATGGAAACTATCATCAATGAAAACACATCGATAGATAGATTTGGTAACTTTGTCCTTGTGTTAGCCGCAGTTGCACCTCTTCTTGGTCTTCTTGGAACGGTTACTGGTATGATTGCTACTTTTGACATCATCACAACGCATGGTACAGGTGATCCAAAGTTACTCTCAGGTGGTATATCTGAAGCACTTGTAACAACTATGTTTGGTCTTTACGTAGCTATCCCACTGCTACTTCTTGGTAACTTGCTGAGTGGTTGGGCGCAAAATATAAAAGATTCTATGGAGCATAGTGCACTCCATATAGTAAATATTTTTGAGAAACACAACGCATAATGATTGATTTAGCTTTTGGCTACTTAGATCAGTTTATCACCTTTATGAATGGTGGTGGGCTGATTATGTGGGTGCTGTTTGGATTAAATCTTCTCCTTTGGTATGGTCTTGGGTATCGCTATATGGTACTAAGACGTGGAACAGAGGGGAATGTTCGTCGCTTGATAGAGAAGCACATCCAAAGAGGTAAAGATAAAAAATATGTTGGACTTTTAGATTATGCCGTACATGATGCTTTAGTAGCTGAAAAAGAGGTCAGAGCTTTAAATACAAAGAGTCGTAATCATGTTTATGACGTTATTTTTCCCTACACAACTATCATCTCAAAGTATGGGATTTTAGTAAAAACTATCGTGATGTTAGCACCATTAGTTGGACTTCTAGGAACGGTAATGGGGATGATAGAAACATTTGATGCTCTACAATCAAGCTCGATGTTTTCACAAGGAAACAGTATATCAGGTGGTATATCAAAGGCACTTTTTACAACAGAACTTGGTTTAGTTGTAGCGGTACCTGGTCTAATATTCGGAAGAATTTTAGATAAAAAAGAGGAGAGATTTGCCTTAGAGTTTGAGCAGATCACAGATATTATTTGTACAAAGGATAAAAATGCGCTTCAGACCTAAAAACAATCAAAATGTTGACAATGTAGACGTATCTCCACTGATAGATATGGTTTTTATTTTACTTATATTTTTTATGGTAACAACTACATTTGTAAAAGATATGCAACTAGAGTTAAACCGTCCATCTGCTGCATCAGCATCTTTATCAAATGGAAAAACTATCCGTGTTTATATCGACAATTCGGGAGAGATTTATGTAGATAAGCAACCTGTAAAAATATGGGCGATGCAGAGTAAACTCAGGGGATTACTCAGAAGTTCACTAGATAAATCTGTTTTAGTTATCACAGATACAGATATCCCCGTTGGTAATCTCATAGATGTAATCGACGAATGTAGAATGAGTGGTGCAAAAGATGTAGCCGTTTCAACAACTAAAGAGATGGGATAGTCTCGGCTATGAAAGATTATAACTCTAGCACAAGAAGCAGAGTACCAGTAGCGATACTCAGTATGCTAGGTGGTGCTTTACTGATGGCAACTTTAGTGATTATATTTAACAAAGATGTAACAAAAAAAGAGGATGAAGTAAAAAAACAATCCCGAGCAGTCAATGTTAAAAAAGTTCAAAAACAGAGTGCCCAGAAGCCAAAACCTAAGCCAAAACCAAAACCAAAAAAACAGACGCCAAAAGCGCCACTACCAAGTATGAACTCCCTTATGGGTGGCATAGCGATGAACATACCAGAGTTCGCTAGTAACGATTTTAGTGGTGATACAAAAGATATATTAGGCGACATAGCAGAAGACGCTGTTATGAGTGAGGGAACCGTTGACTCAAAACCAAGAGTAAGCCAAAGAGAACCGATGGAGTTCCCATCAAAAGCGCTTAAAGACGGTATAAAAGGGTATGTAATCATAAACCTTTTAATAGCAAAAGATGGAACAGTAGAGATAGCAAAAATCTTAGAGTCATACCCTGAAGGTGTATTTGACAACGCAGCGTTAAATGGCGTAAGAAACTGGAGATTTACCCCTGCAAAGTATAAAGGAAAACCTGTAAAAGTATGGGCAAAGCAGAAGATTCGGTTTGATTAGAGACCTTTTTTGAGGGTTTCTAAATTAGGTAAGTTAAACCAATTTTAGAGAAAGTAAATCTTCTAGGCTACTTATAAACATCACCTCTAAAATCTATCTCATTCACAATAGCGATAATTTTTACTTCGTTATTTTCTAGCTCAAATAGAATTCTAATTTTTCCAACTCTGATTCTATAGTAGTTTGTAAAACCACCTTTGAGTTGTTTTACATCTATATTAATATCTTCTTTTTGTATGATTTTTTTGACAGATTTAACAATGAGTTGCGTAGATTTTTCTTTTGAAAGGGTATTGCTATTTTTAGCAAAAAATTTATCAGCTTTTTTGAGATACTCTATCTCTAAAATCATATCTGAATAGATTCTTTAGATGAGATAATCTTATCATCTGTAGTAAGAGTATTTAATATATTTTCATAATCTTGTTGTTCTTCGTCTGAAACAAACTCAATATCAGCACTACTATTTACTTTTAAATTTTTTACAAAACCTTGTTTTAAATTATTGAGGATAATCATAAAAGAATCATAATTATTATCGTCAATTTGTAATTGTATTGTTTTCATTATAATTTTCCTTTCTTGGCTATTTTCGACGATTATAGCATAAAACATTTCTACAAAAAAATTCCAATTCATCAATATCCAAGAAAAAACCTCCTGATGGTGTAAAATGGAGTCCTTTCTTGTTCCATAGCTCCCATTATGGAACGTCTATATAACCAAATACAAACACACTTTTTAGAACACCCATCAAGTTCAAAAATAACACTCTCGTCACTAGCATCTAACATTTTGATATATCTTCCATCTTTGAGATAGTAAACTTTTGCTATAGACTCAGCGGGATCAACGATGATGTAGTATTTTACACCGGAGCTGAACTCACTGCATAAGCAACACCATATATAAGCTCCCAGTTTTCATTCCATAGAAGATACTCATCATAACTATACCTTGGTAAATCTTCTAGTCGTAAAGCACCCATAGAAACTCCTTAGTATTTTAGATTATAGCGCTTATGCTGTTTTCAAAGCATCGCGTAAAAACATTTTTATTAAAGATTGGTAAGGTACATCCATCGCATTTGCTTTTACTTTTAACTCTTCTATCATATCAACAGGTAAACGCAATGATATGCTTTTAGTCGTTTTTTTAAGATTTGAAAACCTTACAGGTTTTGCTTTTGACATATCAAAATACTCTGTTATGTCATTATTATCCCAAAACTCTGACTCTTCAGATTCAGTTTTAAAAATAGGTAATTTTTTAAGCTCTTTCATAAATAATCCTCTCCTTTTTACTTATAGCTCTTGCAGATATAACTCTGATAAAGTTTTTTCTTAGTGTAAAAACAACAGTCACTAAGTCGTTAAAATCATTTTTACCTAAAGCAACGCATCTACATTCATCTACAGAGTGTTTAAAATCTTCCACAATCAAAAGAGGGTCATTAAAAAAAAAACTCCTCTATATTTTTATGAATATTTCCCTCATCCCAATCAAATCCAATGATAGACTCAATATCTAAACAGTT
>JAYEGK010000280.1:0-1526 GCA_034716265.1 Campylobacterota bacterium | reverse complement strand
CCCACTTTAGAGAAAATTATACCTATTTTGTAGCGATGTATCACGACCAAGGTTTAGCACCACTCAAAGCACTCTACTTTGATGAAAGTGTAAATATCTCTCTTAACTTACCTATTATACGAACCTCTGTAGATCATGGAACTGCATTTGATATTGCATATCAAGGAAAAGCCAAAACAGTTAGTTATATAAATGCTATACAAAGTGCTATTAAACTCAAATAGTTTAATTTAAGTTTAATAAACTAAAATACTTAAAAAAAGGAGATGGTATGGGATTTTTTAGTGAAGATAAAGTATCAAAGTATGAGTATCAAAAAGTTATTGATGAAAATAAAACTTTAAAAGATGAGAATAGTGACTTATTAAATAAAATTATTATGCTTGAATCTGAGATAGAAAAAAATAGAGCTAATACTCAACAAGAGGATACAAAAGTTTTAATGAAGATGCAAAACTCACATTTAAGAACTAATATCATAGATATACAGGGAAATATGGTAGAATCTGTATCCATATCTAAAGATAATATCAACAGAACAGAGGAACTTGTAGAGAGTATTGATAAAGTTGCAATGCAAACTTCTGAGATAGTTTCAACACTTGACAATCTCAATGAACTTTCAGATCAATCTATGAATACAGTAGGTGGTTTATCTCAAAGAACAGATGATATTGTTACTATTCTTTCACTTATCAAAGATATTTCTGATCAAACAAATCTTTTAGCTTTAAATGCAGCAATTGAAGCAGCTCGTGCAGGTGAACATGGTCGTGGTTTTGCTGTTGTTGCAGATGAAGTTAGAAAACTAGCAGATAAAACAGATAAAGCTGTTGGTGAAATAAATATTTCATTACAGTCGATGAAACAGGATGTAAACAATATCTCTGAACAGTTTGTTGAAATTCAAAATGGTGTTATGAGTTCTAATGAATTAGTTGTAAACTTAAATAGCTGTTTAAATCATGATTCAACACAGATAAAAGATGCTTTTAAAAATATAAGTTTTACAACAGACAGAGTGTTTATCTCTTTAGCAAAAATAGATCATATCTTATGGAAAGTCAATACGTACTACTCTGCTGTTACGAAAGAGGAGCAGTTTCAGTTTGTAGACCATCATAACTGTAGACTTGGTAAGTGGTATTATGAGGGAGATGGTAAAGAAAATTTCTCTAAAACAAAACATTATAAACATCTTGAAAATCCACATGCAACAGTCCATAATGGAACAAAAAAAGTTTTTGACATAATGATGGAAGATAATGTTAGCGTTCATAAACTGGTCGAAGCATTTAAAGAGATGGAAGATGGTAGTGATAACATTTTTTCAACTCTTGACCATATCCTACACGATAAAGATTAAAAATTCAAATCGCTCTGCAACCTTTTAAACCCTTTTTCTATATCGATCTTTACTACATCCTCTTCAAGATCAATGTAGTAACTATATACTAATCGCCCTCCCTTTTTCAATGTCATATTTAGATAACTTGTCGGAAAGTTACTTAAAACTTTTTTATCCA
>JAYEGK010000279.1:0-1530 GCA_034716265.1 Campylobacterota bacterium | reverse complement strand
TTACTTTAAAGTTTTTTTCAACTTTCTTTAAAAAAATATGAAGTTTTAATTAAGAATTAGAAACTATAAACATCACTCACACTCACTATAGAGTCTGGCATAATTGATGGTTTTGTGATTTTAAGTTGTAGTTTATCTATCAAAGGAAATTTTTCTTTAAGCTTTTTACTCAAAGAGCTAAGAGCATCCTCCAAAAGAAGAAACTGTTGCTCTTTAATATAAAGTTTTATAAACTCTGATACCTCAGCATAGTTTATAAATTTATCTTGATAGTCATAATCGATAATAATATTTACAATAAGTTCTTGCTCTTGAACTCTTTCAAAATCTAAAATACCTATAATAGTTTGGAACTTTAGATCTTCTATATATATAGTCATTATATTACTCTGCTCTCTTTACCTTGAACAACACGAACAATATTTGGTATATGTTTATAAAAAAGTATAAATACTATTAAAACAACAGGAGCATGTGCCATATCTGGATGGATAAAAAAGCTAGAGATTAAAAGTGAAATAACACCCAATAAAGAGGATACTGAAGAGATCCGTATAGTTTTTGCAGCAACACCCCAAACTATCAATGCGATAATAGTTTCAATAGGAAGCATAAACATCATAACACCCATACCAGTAGCGATACCCTTTCCACCCTCAAAATTAAGATAGGGTGAAAAACAGTGTCCAATAACAGATAAAACAGCAATAGCCCATAGAGTTGCTTCACTCATACCTGCAAAATATGCGATAATGAGAACAAACATACCTTTAAAAGCATCCAAAGCTAATGTTATCGCACCGAGTTTCTTAGCAAGTTGAGGATTTGACTCCTTTACTACTCTCAAAACATTAGTTGCCCCTATACTACCAGAACCACTTGCTTTAATATCTACTCCAGCAAACTTTTTTGCAAGTAAAAGACCAAATGGTATACCACCAATTAAGTATGCCATAAGAAAAAATTGAACGTTTGAGTTAAATAAAAAATCCATTTATAACCTTAAATATTTTAATGGCTGTATTTTACACTTTAATATATTAATTCCTAACATTCTTTTGATATAATTTGCCAAACTATAGTTTAGGATAAAGATAAATGAACCTTATAAAAAAGATATTTTCACCAATAACTTGGATTTTACAATTGATACAAAACAACTTTAAGGCTATGCTTTTTTTGCTCCTGCTTTTTCTTATTTTTGTGCCAGATAGTGAACAAAATACAACTCCAAATAATTTACAACAGATCAACTTAGTCGGTCCAATTATGGAAGTAGGTGAAGTTTTAGAGAAGATCGAAAAAGCAACCGAAGATGACTCTATCAAAGGTATTTTATTTGTTGTAGACTCTCCAGGTGGAGCGGTTGCACCCTCTATTGAACTTGCTTATGCTATCAAAAGGGCTAAAAAAGTGAAACCTGTGGTTGTTTATGCAAAGGGAACTATTGCAAGTGGTAGTTACTATGCAAGTATTTGGGCTAATGAGATTGTCGTAAACCCTGGTTCTATGGTTGGAAGTATCGGTGTT
>JAYEGK010000278.1:0-1532 GCA_034716265.1 Campylobacterota bacterium | reverse complement strand
AAAAACCCATTAGAACAGCTTATAAATATTCAAAATGTTAGAGGTGCTTTAGAGTATAGGCTAGATAAAAAGATACAAGAGAGTGAAGAAGATACTCTCTTTAAAGAGTTCTCTTTATCTCAAATAGTCCCATCAGCTAAAAAACAAACACTTTTTATACAAGTGGATAGAATGAAACGAAAACTGCTTTATAGTAGCGAGAGTTTAGAAACTAATTTTTCCCATTGGATATTGAAAGTTCCCGCTAAAAATGATATTTCTAGTAGTTCAAAGATCGAATATGCTTACTCTCTTATGGCAAAAAAAGCGGGTTTAAATATACCCAACAGTTATCTCTTTAGAACACAAACCAAACACTCCTATTTTGGGGTACAAAGATTTGATAGAGATACAGATAATAACTCTTTTCATATACACTCTTTAGGGGGATTAATTCACTCAGATGCTAAATTGAGTAGTTTAGATTATGATGATTTTCTCTCTATAACATTAACATTGACAAAAAATGTGAAAGATCTGCAAAAGGCTTTTAGAGTAGTTTGTTTTAATATCTTATCCCACAATAAAGATGACAATCAAAACAATCTTATTTTTATTATGGATATGTTAGGCGATTGGCATCTAGCACCCGCTTCAAATCTAACATTTTCCTATGGAAACAGTGGAAAACACCATATGAAAGTGATGGGAGAAAATAGCTGGATTAGGATAAACCATCTTATAAAATTAGCTAAATCCCACGATATTAGGAACTATCAAGAGATTTTAGATGAAGTCTCCTCTGCTATATCTAGTTGGACAAGTTTTGCTAAAATCGCTAATGTTCCTCAAGAGGAGAGTTTAAAAATTGAGACTATTTTAAATAAAATCAACCTCTCTTTTTGATTTTTTATATAAAGTTTCGTTTAAACTTTTCATGATTTTGAATATTGTTACGGAGATCTTTTTCATCCCAAATCTGCAACTCCCAAGGAAAATAAAAATTACTTCTATTTTTAAAGTAAATATGAAGCCCTCTGTAACCCTCTTTTTGACGAAAATACCAATTTTTCAAACCAAACTCATCTTGCCACTCATCAAGTAGATCGATAATAGATGCTATCTCCTTAGTACTCAAAACTATACGAGCACCAAAAATATCATTTAGCCAGTTATTAACAGGATATTGATCTTCACGATTTGCAAAACGCTTAATTTTGTCATCGATACTTTCACGAGTTTTTACACGATAAAAATATCTTATCTCGATATCTGCTTCCATCAGATAATCGTTGATACTTTCATGTAAAGTAAGGCGATATTTGTAGATGTGTGGAAAAGGGATATGCCTTATTGTTTTTGATAGATTTATTTTCTCTATCTTTCCTGTCTCAAAATAATCATTTGAAAATGCACTATGAAGCCTATTTATCTCACTAATGAGTTTTTTTACCTGTTGCATATTTTAGCTTTTGATCTTTTATGACGAGGTTTTTTTGTCCTATTTTTTGTAGTGTTTTGTTTTGGAAGAGGGGTATGGGTAAAGCTTTCTA
>JAYEGK010000277.1:0-1533 GCA_034716265.1 Campylobacterota bacterium | reverse complement strand
AAACTCTTGAGGTAGCTCCTCTATCTTTATCGGTTTCATAAGATGTTCATTCATATTTGAAAGTTTTGCACTTAATATTGTTAAAGGAGTAACTAACATTTTAGAGAGTGCAATAGCATAGATAACAACTAGAATAAAACCAACTATATTTATAATAAAAATATAGTGTAAAATTTTATCTAAAAGAGTTACTGTTTGCGTTATATCTTTTTTCACTTTAAGATAACTTTTATCTTCTATATTAAAAGGATAAAAAAGTGTTAAGTAGGAGTGTTTATCTAAAGTTGTGATATAAGCATCAATATCTATATTTTCAGATTTGAGATACACAACCTCTATATTTAGTGAAATAAGATTTTCAGCGAAAAAATAATCATCTTTATCCATTATCGCTTTATTATTAACTATATTTTTTGCATATTGGAGCAGTTCATAGCGTTTCTCATCGTAGATAGATTTTTCGATATAAAAGTATAAAAATGATGAAAATATAATAATCATAGATGCGAGTGAGATGAGGAGTTGAATTAAGAAGTTTCTTCTTATACTCCGTTTTGAAAAGTTTGAAAACATATTAAATACCTCAATAAAATCACACCATATAGAAAACTATATAGTGTGTAGATTTAAAGAGGTAAGTAACTTAGTTTACCTCTTTAGGAAAACAAAATCTATAACCACGACGACGAACAGTTTCGATAGTAGTTATATTTAATGGCTTATCCATTTTTTGTCGAATCTGATTAATAGCAACTTCAATTACATTTGGAGTTACTAACTCTGGCTCTTCCCAAATTGCATCAAGAAGTTGCTCTTTAGAAACGATTTGATCACGATGACGAGCTAAATGCGTAAGAACTTCAAAAGGTTTTCCTTTAAGCTCTATCTCTTGATTTTGATAAGTTATCTTTTCCTCTTCAGGATTGATTGTTAAACTATCAATTTCGATGATATTGCTACCACCAAAACGTAAACGTGCTTCAATACGAGCGATAAGAACATCAAAATCAAATGGTTTTCTAATATAATCATCAGCACCTGCACGAAGAGCTTCTATCTCACTTGCTTTATCATCTCTAGCTGAAAGAACAACTACTGCTGTTTTAGGAGTGTTTGTCTTAATATTTCCTATAATATCAACTGAATTTCCATCTGGTAACATCCAATCCATTAATACTAAATCATAGTTACGAATATCAAGATAGTATTCACCATCTTTAAGTGTTTCCACTACATCACTTTGGTAACCAAACTCTTTTAGTCCCTCTGCTAACATCTTGTTTAATGTAACTTCGTCTTCGATAATTAAAATTCGCATTAATTACTTCCTGTATATAAATATTTTAATGCAACTATATCATAATTTTAGGTTACTTTAAAGTTTTTTTCAATTTTCTTTAAAAAAAGATGAAGTTTTAATTAAGAATTAGAAACTATAAACATCACTCACACTCACTATAGAGTCTGGCATAATTGATGGTTTTGTGATTTTAAGTTGTAGTTTATCTATCAAAGGAAATTTTTCTTTAAGCT
>JAYEGK010000276.1:0-1544 GCA_034716265.1 Campylobacterota bacterium | reverse complement strand
GTAATTCACTTAAAAAACCTTCTAAGATATCAAAATTTGCTTTACTACGGAGGATTCTTTTTATTGCCCAATCGAAGCTTATTAGTTTTCTTTGCATTTTGTTTTTCCTATTATATTTTTATTATAATCTCTTCTAAATTTATCACCATTTTTTGTTGTAGTTTCTAACTTTATCAATCTTTTACCTTTAACTATTAGTTAATCAACATTCTAGCACGACTATATTAATCCCTCATATAGCTCTTAATCAGAATATTATTTTTAAGCACTAATAAGATAAAATAGCCGATAAATTATTATTTAAGGAAATCTATGTTTGAAGTAGTTATCGGTCTTGAAGTCCATGTACAATTAAACACGAAAACAAAACTTTTTTGCTCGTGTCCAACGAGTTTTAATCATAAACAAAATGTAAACAGTTGTCCAACTTGTTTAGCGCTTCCTGGAGCATTACCTGTTTTAAATAAAGAAGTTTTACAAAAAGCTGTTATGTTGGGGAGTGCTATCGGTGCAACAGTTAATCGTAACTCCTATTTTGACCGTAAATCATACTTTTATCCTGATAGTCCATCAGCATATCAAATAACACAGTTTTATACTCCTGTAATCCAAAATGGTAGTTTAGATATAGATCTTGAAGATGGTTCAAAAAAAACTATTCGTATAGGTTTTGCACATATTGAAGCGGATGCTGGTAAAAATATTCACGATGGAGATATCTCTAAAGTAGATTTAAATCGTGCAGGAACACCTCTTTTAGAGATAGTAACACAACCAGATATGAGAAGTTCTGATGAAGCTATCGCTTATCTTAAAAAACTTCACTCTATTATCCGTTACCTAGATATTGGAGATGCAAATATGCAAGAGGGTTCATTTCGTGTAGACGTAAATGTTTCTATCCGTCCTAAAGGTGATGAGAAACTCTATACACGTGTAGAGATTAAAAATATAAACTCATTTAAGTTTATCCAAAAAGCGATAGAACTTGAAGTGGCACGTCAAAGTGAAGCTTGGGAAGATGGAAAATATGATGAAGAGATTTTTCAAGAGACACGTCTTTTTGACCAAACAAAACAGGAAACTCGTTCTATGCGTGGAAAAGAGGAAGCTGCTGATTATCGTTATTTTCCAGAACCTGACCTACTTAAAGCAGTGATTTCAGATGAGATGTTTGAAAAATATTCTCAGATTCCAGAACTTCCAGATGCTAAATACCAAAGATTTGTTACAGATTATAAGATGAACGATTACAATGCAGGTGTTATCACTTCCTCTATCGAGATGGCAAACTTTTTTGAAACTATGATCTCTAGAAAAGGGGTAACTGCTAAAACTGCTACATCTCTTTTAACAGTAGAGCTTCAAGGGCGTTTAAAAGGGGAGTTAAATATTACTAACTCTCCAGTAGATGCAGATAAACTTGGTAGTTTGGCTTCTCGTATTGATGATAAGACTATCAGTGGTAAAGCAGCCAAAGATGTTTTAGATTATCTGATGGAAAATGAGAGTGATGTTGATACTGTTATCGATAAGCTTGGACT
>JAYEGK010000275.1:0-1545 GCA_034716265.1 Campylobacterota bacterium | reverse complement strand
TGGTGGGTTTGGGGATCTACACATTCGAAGTTATGAAGAGATACTCAATGGTAACGGTTTTGGTTTGGATGAAGCGTATGGCTCTATAGGAACGGTTTCGACTATTCGTAATTTAGAAGCTATTGGGATGAGAGGAGAGTATCATCCATTTTGTAAAAAGGTAAAACAGAATGGATGATAAAAAATATCTTTCTCCAAAAGCATGGAAAAATAGAAATATTCAAACCTTAAAACCAAAAAAGGCTGAGTTTTTTGTGCATGAAACCTCTATCGTTGATAAAGATGTTGTGCTTGGTGATAAAACAAAAGTATGGCACTTCTCACATATCTTAAAAAATACAGATATTGGTGATAACTGCTCCTTTGGTCAAAACTCTGTTGTTGGACCAAATGTAAAAGTTGGTAATGGTGTTAAAGTGCAAAACAATATCTCTATCTATGAGGGTGTAGAGATAGAGGATGATGTTTTTTTAGGACCATCTTGCGTCTTTACAAATGTTATAAACCCAAGAGCATTTATAGTTCGCAAAGAGGAGTTTAAAAAAACATTACTGAAGCGTGGCTGTTCTGTAGGTGCAAATGCAAGCATAGTGTGTGGCATAACTATAGGTGAGTATGCACTCATAGGGAGTGGAGCGGTTATAAACAAAGATGTGAAACCCTATGCACTAATGGTTGGAGTTCCAGCAAAACAGATAGGATGGGTTGGTATATCTGGAAATACTTTAGAGTTTAGAGATAATAAAGCAAGTGATGATTTTGCCACTTATGAGTTGAAAAATGAGAGCTTAAAGGTTACACCATGCAAATAGATTTCGCAAATCTACAACATCAATACAAACTCTATAAATCAGAGATAGATGAAGCTATTCATAATGTTTTAGATAAGTCTAATTACATTATGGGTGATGAAGTAAAAGAGTTAGAAGAAAACTTACAAAACTTTAGTGGTGCATCTCATGCTATAACTTGTTCAAGCGGAACAGATGCACTTTTACTTGCAATGATGGCACTCGACATAAAGCCAGGTGATGAGATAATCACAACCCCTTTTACATTTATAGCAACAGCAGAAACTATAGCACTCATGGGTGCAGTTCCAGTATTTGTAGATATAGATGAAAAAACTTACAACATAGATCCAAGAAAAATAGAATCTTATATCACTCCAAAAACAAAAGCTATCATCCCTGTATCTCTCTATGGTCAACCCTCAGATATGGATGCTATCCAAACCATAGCAGATAAGCATAGTTTAAAAGTTATTATAGATGGAGCTCAAAGTTTTGGATCGACATACAAAGCTAAAACAGATTCAAACTTAGGCGATATATCCACAACAAGTTTTTTCCCAGCAAAACCCTTAGGATGTTTTGGAGATGGTGGAGCTGTTTTTACGAATAATGAAACACTTGCTACAAAGATGAAACAACTCAGAGTTCATGGTCAAGATAAACGTTACCACCATAAGTATATAGGGATGGGTGGACGGATGGATACACTCCAATGTGCCATTGTTAATGTAAAACTAAAATATTATAAAAA
>JAYEGK010000274.1:0-1547 GCA_034716265.1 Campylobacterota bacterium | reverse complement strand
ACAGTCGTCGCATTCATCTCTTGATTATCATCTATAGCATCTATAGATTGAGGATTGACTTTATAAGGATTTGCCCCTGTTAAGGTTGTAATAGCACTTATTGTATCATTTGTATCCTCATCAATTATAAAACGATTATCTGAAATTAATACTATTTTTGTTGTACTTATAGGAAAAGCTTTAAGATTGAAGTGTTGAGGCATTTGAGCATCTGTTTTCGCTTGCTTCACAGCATCATTAATATTTAAACAAGATGTTCTTATTTCACCTACCGTTCCACCCTCTATACTATTTACTATAACATTACTGTTTGCAGAGGAATCCCAAATTTTTATACTCCCTACATCTGTCGTTAATGTTACAATCAAGCCTGTTGCAGATTTTTTAATAAGAGAATTTTCATCACTAAAAGATAGTAAATTCCAACCCTCCTCTAAAAAACTAGTATACTCTGAAGTTGAAATATTTGCATCACCTAAAACAACTCCCCCTTGAGTATTAGAAGGTCCATCTATTTGACCCCAATATGCTTTACCCTTTTGAAGTTCTAAAAAATCATTTGCACTATCGTTATTACGTGTATCAAATAGTTCCCATCTGGTATTTTGTGCATCATAAGCATAAAGTCTTAAAAAATCACCATCTGTAGCTACCTTTTGGTCAGAAGCTTTATCATAATATGCTCCAATAGATGGATTGTCTGAAAGATTAAAATCTACAATATCTCTTATTTTACTTAAAGAAGAGAGTGGCATCCCTATTATCGATTGTGTTAGTTCACCATAGGCTGGATTTTTATAACTATTTGCTCTATTTAAATAGGTTCTATGAACACTACTATTATCATCAAAAATAGTATATTCCATCGCTCTATTTTCAAGAGAGGCTGCATATGTTATCATAAAATCTGCACCACTATTTTTTTCCATAGCTACATACATAGTGTAGATAGGTTCTGTAGTATCAAAAGTAGCATCTGTTGTATCTATACGGACTTGAATATAGGAAAGAGTGAGTGATTTTACTTTTCCTAAACTTTGTAAATCTGGGTCTAAAGGGTCTATTAAACCTTGTGTAAAATTGGCATCTTGAATTGCATCTATAATATTATATTTACTATCATCAGTTATAGAAAAACTTCCAGCTGATGTTCCTGAACCAGCTCCTGTAGACCTCAAACCTGTCACACCAAAAAGTACCCAAGATTTTTCATTTCCTAAACTATCTGTTAATGGAATATATCCTGCATATAACACTATATTTATTAGTAATAAACCTATTATTTTAATGAAAAAAGATTTTATCATCATATCCCTCCATACTCTATATAAGATAATTTTAACATAATAGGGATTAAATAATTTAAAGTTAAATGAAAAAAAGGCTGTCGGTTTTAGGAGTTTTTTATGTTGGCATAAATAGTTTAAAAGCTGTGAAAAATATTCCTGTTATAGCTATTATCTGTGCAAAAAACATACCTACTACCCATTTAATAGTCTCTGTTTTACTCTCTACTATCTCTTTTTTTGTATCTGAAATCTCTTTTG
>JAYEGK010000273.1:0-1565 GCA_034716265.1 Campylobacterota bacterium | reverse complement strand
AGTTTTTAAACAAAATCAAAATAGCTCTTTAAAGATAAATTTTTATCTCAGTAGTATAGATGATATGATTACCAAAGATAGCAATACCAAACAGTATGTACAAGACTCTAAAAATGAGTTTATCGGAACTGAATTAGAGTATATCTATCTACCAAACAATCAAACAGAGTTAAATTTTTTAACATCTTATATCCAATCAAGAGATGATGATGGGGAAGATTTAGCAGATGTTGCAAATTTTTTAGCATCTTCAACACTGATTTATGAGTTTAAATCTGGATTTACTTTGGGTTCTGTTTTACAATATATCTCTAGTTCTAAACGCTTTGTAGGTGATGATAGAGATGATATGGATGATTCTGTTATCTTTAATCAAACTCTATCCTACTCATTTAAATCTTTTATCTCCTCTCTTGTTGTCAAGGATCTCTTTGATTCTAACAGGTACTACTCTCTTGCAAAGAATGTTTATGAAACTGATTTTGATGATGGTGGAAGAGCTATTACCTTAAACATATTGTTGGAGTTTTAAGATGAGGTATATACTACTACTTCTCGTTACAACTTCGATGTTTGGACTCAATATCAATAGCTCTTTATTGAAGGTTCATGCTACTCTTGTGCCTAAACTCTATCTGATGGATTATCAACATAAAAAGAAAATAGAGAACAACTCTATTGTTATCGCGTTAGTTTCGAGTAGATTAGATTGTAAATCAGCACTGTTATTAAAAAATGAGATGAACTTAAAATATAAAAAAGGGTTAAAATCTTATGATTTAGAGATAAAAAATGTTTTATACTCAGATATCGGAGATATTAATGCTAACATATACTATCTATTTCCAACAGATGCTAAAAATATTAGAAAAGCTATTGAAAAAGCAGATAAAAATAGAGCAGTAACATTTTCCTATTTAGAGGATGATCTCAAATATGGTGTGATGATTTCGTTGAATATTGGTCATAAAGTAAAACCGATACTTAATTTAGATGCTATTCGATTGTATGATATATCTTTTCGTCCTATTTTGTTAAATATATCGAGTGTATATAAAATAGACTCTGTTGCAGATAGATATCTTAATAAAAAAGTTTTATAAATGAAAATCAATAAAAATTCTATTATATTTAAAGTAATTTTTCAACTTCTTCTCTTTTTTACTCTTTTTATAGTTTTTATAGCTATCGCATCTAAAGAGATATTTAGTAGTGCTTATATGAATTTAGAGAGAGATAAAATCTCTATTATTGAAGAAAACATTACTCCATCCCTTGCATTAAATATTAGTTATGGATTTTCGCAAGCTGTTGAAGAGATCACAAAACAGGTATTAAATAATCCAAACATATTACTTTTAAAAATTAAAACTGATGAGTTTGATAAGGATCTTATCTGTACAAAACATAAACAGAGTATAGAAACATATAGAGAAGATGGTGAGTTTATATCTAAAACAGATCTTATAGACCCATCTACATCTCAAGTTATTGGAGAGATGTTACTAGTCTATTCCAAGGCTAGTTACGATAAGTATATGCAGGAGTTTTACTCTGTATTTTTA
>JAYEGK010000272.1:0-1565 GCA_034716265.1 Campylobacterota bacterium | reverse complement strand
TGTAGCTAATACTTTAAAAGAGCATATAGGAACAGATGAGCATGATGATTTTAATATCTTCAAAATAGAAGTAGATAAAATTTTAAAGCAAGAGAAGATAAAACTAAGTGCTGGTGAAAAAAATCAAATCTTAAATGCTATGAGTTGGTATGATGAGAGTGCTGTAAAAGTAGTTAAAAAAGTATCAAAACTTAGTGGCGACAAGCTAGAAACACTTCTTAATCATTTAGGATGTGAAGAAGCTGAACTTTCTGATTTTGGTTACTTCGGAAGTGGTACTTCAGTGCCACCTTATGACGAGGCTAAAGCCATCGTTTCCAAACACTCTTATGAATATATAGAGTATGAAACTCAAAGTGACTTAAGAGACAGCGAAAATGTACCACTAAAAGATGATATTCACAACTACTTTTTAAAAGAGGTAAAACCACATGTAGATGAAGCTTGGATAAATCTTGATAGTACAAAGATAGGATATGAGATAAGCTTTAATAAGTATTTTTACAAACATAAACCATTGAGAAGTATAGAAGATGTGGCAAAAGATATACTTGAACTTGAAAATGCAAGTGATGGACTTATTAGAGAGATTTTGGGGCTATAAAATGAAAAACATAGACAAAAAAAGCATAGTAAATGCTTATAGATTATTTGAAAACAAAGATATAGAAAAAATAGAAATCGGTACAACAAAAGGACTTCAAGAGATTCACAAATATCTTTTTGATGGACTTTATGATTTTGCTGGAGAGCTAAGAGAGGTCAATATCTCAAAAGGTGGATTTAGGTTTGCAAATACACTTTACCTCAAAGAGATTTTGCTCAAAATAGAACAAATGAGTGAAGAGAGTTTTGAAGAGGTTATCGCTAAATATGTAGAGATGAATATCGCTCACCCATTTATGGAGGGCAATGGTAGAACAATGCGAATATGGCTAGATATGATTCTGAAAGCAAGGTTAAAAAAAGTGGTCAATTGGCAAAATGTAGGCAAAGAACTCTATCTTCAAGCCATGGAACGAAGCCCTATTAACGATTTAGAATTAAGATTTTTGCTAGAAAAAAACTTAACAAACGATATAGAAAATAGAGAGATTATTTTCAAAGGGATTGAGCAGTCTTACTACTATGAGGGGTATCAAAAAGATGAATAAACTAGAGATAACAAACAATCAACTCATAGAAAATCTAAAATCTATAATAATCACATCAAGAGTACAAAATGTTCAATTTCAAGAGACACTGTCTCCTAAATCACTTCCAGTAGATATAAAACTTGGAAGTGATGCTTTAGCGTCACTATTTAACGAGGCTAAAGCCATCGCTTCCTATGCGTTTTTTAAGATTTCTACTACTTTTCAAATTTGGAACTCAGTGAGTACCAAATTGAAGTTAAAAGCTGAATTTTTACGAGAAAGAGAACTGATAACTAATAGGGCTGAAGATGAGTAAACTAGAGAAATATTCATCTTATAAAGATAGTGGTGTTGAGTGGTTGGGGGAGATTCCTGAGGGGTGGGAAGTTAAAAAATTGAAATTTGTTTCATCTATTATTATGGGTCAAT
>JAYEGK010000271.1:0-1571 GCA_034716265.1 Campylobacterota bacterium | reverse complement strand
AAGCGAATCGGTATTATCCTGTTTTAAAATTTTTTCTAACTCTGATTTTGTAAATGAGTGATGGTCTTCAAAGTAGTTCTTACTCACTACATTAGGCAGATAGCTATCTAACCTTTGAGGTCGAGCGATAGCGGTTACTAATGACATTTTATCACTTTTATCTTTAAGCTCAACTACCCTCCTAAAATCTACTCCATCCTTAAGTAAAACAACCTCTTTTGAGTTCCATAACCTTTCTCTAAAAGCTCCAGCAGGTAAACAATCTCTATTTTCACTCTTCACCTCTATAACGATATCTAACTTTTTGATAAAATGCTTGGAGTAAGCATCATCTAAAAATATGATTTTTGCACCCATCTCTTTCGCTTTTTCTATCGCTATTTTTCTATCTTCACTCACTATAACAATAGCATCTGGAACTTTATCTGCGTATATCATCGCCTCATCACCACTTATATCTACATCTTCTAAGATAGTTGTTTTATTTTTTACAACATAGAGACCTTTTGAGCTACGTCCATATCCACGTAATATAATCGCAATGTCACTATATTTTAAAGCCAGAGCAGTCACAAGAGGTGTTTTACCACTTCCACCTACATTTAAGTTTCCTACACCTATTATTTTTATACCAAAATCTTCAACTTTTGTAGTTTTAAAACGTAGATAGACAAGTAAACAATAGAACCAACTTAAAGGGAGAAGAGAAAAGGAAACTATCTTTTGAAAAAGGTTTGGGTTGTAGAAATAGCTCTCAACCCAAAACACTATACTCTTGATGCAGCTATCTTTTTAATTTTATCAGATACAAATTTTACATCTTTATCGCTCATACTTGCGTATATCGGTAAAGATAATACCTGTTGAAAAGATTGTAAGGCTATTGGAAAATCATTTACCTTTAACGCATATTTTGATTTATAATAGTTTAACAGATGCAAAGGTATATAATGTAGTGCTGTTTGAACTCCAGCTTTATGTAACTCTAATGCAAAGGAATCACGATTTTTATCTATTTTTATTATATAAAGAGAGTAAGGGTCTGTTTCACTATTACCTTGAGGTATCGTTACATGATTTACATTTTCCAGATAGTTATTGTAGAGTGAAGCTATCTCTCGTTGTCTTATAATATTTTCATCTTGATCTATAAGTTGCGCTCTAATATAAGCTGCATTTAATTCACCAATAGAGTAATCATTTCCTATATCTACTACATCATAGATATACTCTAAGTTACTATCAACTCTTGTTATTGCATGATTACTTAAAAGCTTTGCTCTTTCTATAATATCTTCATCATCAGTTACAAGCATTCCACCATTACATATATTTTTTTTCATATGAGGAGAAAAATCAAAACATGTTATATCCGCACCTGTTGCACCAATTTTTTGATTGTTATAGGTAGCACCTAATGCATCACTCGCATCTTCTACTATCTTCACATTATAGATTTTTGCCATTGAGTAGACTCTCTGTAAATCAACAGTTCTTCCACCTATATGAGTAACAATAACAGCTTTTAGCTTTTTAGATCTATTATCTTCTAGATAAGTTTCAAGTTGATT
>JAYEGK010000270.1:0-1580 GCA_034716265.1 Campylobacterota bacterium | reverse complement strand
TAATATTCCTACAGGTGCTACAATATCAGGAATCATGCCAAATGCAGATGGTAGTTATACAGTTCCAATTGATGTAAATGGGGATGCTACAGTTACACTTACAAGTTCAACAGAAATAAGCAATACCGATTTAAATAGTATTCAATCTTCTATAACTTCAATAGAAAGTAATGGTGGAGATACTCATACAACAATGGCTCATACTTCTTTAGATGAGAGTAGTGATGGAGTAAATGATAGTTATGATGTTTCAGATGATAACACTATAGATGCTGGTGATGGTAAGGATAGATTTGCAGTAGATGCTACAGATATAGCAGACAATGGATTGAGCCTTGATGGTGGTGAAGGTTTAGATACACTTGTTATGAGTGGTGATATGAATATCGACTTTAGTGCTTTAGATGATAATATCTCAAATATTGAAAATATTAATTTAGGGGAGGGAACTCAAAATATCACATCACTTTCAATAGATGATGTTTTAGATGTAACAGATATGGATAATCTTCTGAGAATAGATGGTGATAGTAGCGATACTATCACTTTAAATACTGAGGGTGAAGATGCAGAGTGGACACTAGGGGATTTTAAAACCGATGCTGAAACAGGTGCTACATATCAAGAAGTAACGGGAGAGTTTAATGGTGAAGATGTAACTTTAGAGGTGAATACTGATATTGTTATTGATGAGAATTAGAACTTAACCCATCTGGAGTTTCAAAGCGATTTAAAGTTGCTTTGAAACTGAAAAATAGTTATCGTAAAAGCAAAACCAAAGAGATTCTATCATTAACATGAAGCTTTTGAAATATAGAACTTATATGTGCCTTTATAGTTCGTACTGTGACCTCTAGTTTTGAGGCGATGGCACTATTTGTTAAACCATCTAAAATAAGATATACGACCTCCTTCTCTTTTAGAGACAATCTTTTTTCTATCAATATTTGGGCCTCTTGAGATATAGAGGGTTTTTTACTATCTTGGATAAGAGAAGCTGTAAGCTCTGGGTATGTCCAAACTTTGGAACTACATACAGCTTTTATAATCTGTTGATAGTGTTGGTTGAGTAGTTTGATATTTCCATAGGCTTTTATATTGTGGGAAATCAACATCTTTCCTGTAATAATCTCAGGTGTTCTCTCCAATACAATAACATTTTTTGGAAGTTCATTTGAGGCTATGAGTCTGTTTAGTTCCGTTGCAACGCTATCATAATCAACTATTAGGATATAGGAATCTACTCTTTTTATCTCTTTATCAAGGGAATCCCTATCAAAACAGTATCTCATATTTTGAATATTATGTTTGGCTTGAAACTCTTCAATGGTATCAGTGATTGAACTAAAAAATATAATCTGCATCTTATCTCTCCGAAAAAACATACTGTTTTGATTTTAATATTGGTTTTAAAATATATTGCATAATAGTTTTTTTACCTGTTACAATATCAACACTGGCTGTCATACCTGGAATAATTTTAAGTGGATGCTTTGAAGAACCTAAGTAGTTTTTTTCAGTTTTGATATGGATGAGATAAAAAGTGTTCTCTTTTTTATCTGTAATAGTATCTGGGGATA
>JAYEGK010000269.1:0-1584 GCA_034716265.1 Campylobacterota bacterium | reverse complement strand
ATACTCTCTTTAGGTTACTTTACTGTAAATATAGATAGTGTAAAAAACAATAAACTGATGACAAAAGTGACTGTTGAGATGCAAGAAGATGTTATTGATATGGTTATGAGTAATCAGGCTGTCATAAGAGATGACGTTATAAATAGTATTTCAAATTTAGAATCTTCAGATGTCAATCCAACAAATATCTCTAGATATATAAAAAACAGTTTAAATACTCGAATGCAAAAAGATGTAGTAAAAGGTGTTTATTTAGAGGAGTTTGTTATTCAATAATATCCTCTTTTTTATCTTTTTTTTGAAAAGCAGTAGGTCTCATCTTATCTGATATTTTCAAAATAAATCCACTAATAATAGCTCCAGCAGGTAGTATCCAGATAGACACGATAAAAACCATTTTAGTGATATCTACTATCTGTTGAGTAGCCTCTTTATAGTTACCATTTTTTATCTGTTTAGGAATATCTTTACTCTCTTGATACTCCTGTTTGAGTCCAGCACCCATTTTTCTTTTAAATTGTTTCAATTTTTTTCTCATATTTTATTATAGCATATTGGATTTCTTGCATTTTTTTTGCTCATATGTTGTATAATTGAGTAAATAATATATAGGATTTTTAATGTCACTTAACGCTATAACGATTAAACCTAATAATCACCGCATTTACCCTTGTCCAAATGATAAGAAAATTGAACTTTTAAATAAGATAATATCTGAAAATGAAAATAGTGATATTTTAGTTGTTTGTTCGACCAATGTTGATGCTATTAAAGAGGCTATTGAAAATAAAGATATTAAGATTATTGAGGATAGAGAACTTGTAAAATCAACAGATATAAGTTGTGAGATACTTATCAGTTATGATATCCCTATTAAATCTATTGTCTATATGGCAAGAGTAAGTAAAGCGACACAAAGTGCTATAATTTTAGTTGATGCATCTGAACAAAAAAACCTCTATCCTATTGAGATGCTTCTTGGTCGCTCTATCAAACAGGAAGCGATTAGTGGATTTGAATATGAAGCTATTAAAGCTTCTGAAGTAAACTCCAACAAGATGACTCAAGGAAAAATCAAAGAGGTTGCTAAAAAGCGTTATGATGCAAAATTAGGAGAACCTAAAGAGATATCTAAAAAGCCTAAACGTAACTATGATAATGATAGAAAATCTTACGATAAAGAGGGTAAAAAACAAAATTTTAAAAAATCAGATAGTTCCGATAAATGGGCTAAAAAGAAAAAAGAACCAAATAAGTTTCTAGGTTACGATGAGAGTGGAAAGGCAAAATTTTCAGGAAAGAGTGGAGAAAGAAATCATCGTTTTGATGGAACACCTAAAGATAAATATGATGCTCCTACAAAAGTTGGTCGTAAAATTAGTATCAAATCTCGTAAATTTGAAGCATAGTATTATTTAGGTGATATCTTATATATCACCTAAATAACTATTATGTATCTCCTCTATCTCTATTTTTAACTTCTCTATTTTTTCAGATATTTTTATCTCTTTTGTGAAATTTTTATAAATTTCATCTTTTTCACTATCTGTTAATATAGGTATTTTTAATTTCTTTATATCATCG
>JAYEGK010000268.1:0-1592 GCA_034716265.1 Campylobacterota bacterium | reverse complement strand
GAAAATGCTGTGAGTGCATGGTCTCCTGTTATCATTACTATATTTATACCTGCACCTATCGACTCTTTTACTGCTGATATAGCTTCAGGACGTGGAGGATCCATCATCGCTTGAAGACCTAAAAATAGAAAACCACCATCTAACTCTCTATCATTGATTTTATCACCTTTTGTAGGCTTTATAGCTAATGCTAATACTCTTAAACCCTTAGATGCATAACTCTCTGCTTGAGCTAAAATCTTTTCTACATCTAAAGGCACTCTTTTATTATCTATAATCTCTTCATTACAGATCTTTAAAATCTTCTCTATTGAACCTTTTATATAGATATTGTTTTGACTATTTTGAACATCTTTATTGATAGTAGCCATATATTGTCTATCTGATTCAAATGGTAAAATATCTACCCTTGGAAACTCTTTATTTAATATATGTTCAGCACATCCACCCTTTATAGCACTTACTAGCAATGCTCCCTCTGTTGGATCACCACTAATAGTATGCACACCATCTTTGTTGACTAAATAGGATTCATTACAGAGATAACCCACTCGAAGTAGCATTTTTAGATTATTATCTACTGATTTTAGCTGTTTTTCATTTTGAAAAATTTCACCCTTTGGTTCATAACCATTTCCATTTAAGGTATAGTTAAAACCTGAACAGTATATATCTGTAACACTCATCTTATTTTGAGTTAATGTACCTGTTTTATCTGAACATATAGTAGTTACACTTCCAAGAGTTTCTACTGCAGGTAGTTTTCTTATGATGGCATTCTTTTTAGCCATACGACTTACACCTATCGCCAAAGTGATGGTCACAGCAGCTGGTAAACCCTCAGGAATCGCTCCAACAGCGAGTGCCACAGAAGCCATAAAGGTATCGATAGCACTATTGTCTCTTACCATTCCTATTACAAATGTAAATAGTGCTAAAACTAAAATTACATATAACAAAACTTTAGAAAATGCTGAAATTTTTTTTGTAAGAGGTGTTTCCATAGAGGTTGTTTCCTCTATAAGATGTGCAATTTTTCCAAGTTCAGTATGTTCACCAGTAGCAACAACCAAACCTTTTGCTCGACCATACGTTACAAATGTACCTGAATAGACCATATTTTTTCTATCGTTGAGTGTTATATCTTGATTGTGAATATCTATATTTTTCAAAACAGGAAGAGATTCCCCTGTTAGCATCGATTCATCTACTTTTAAATCTTTTGTATATAGAAGTCTCATATCAGCAGGTACTTTTGAACCAGATTCGAGTAAAACGATATCTCCTGGTACTAGGTCTATAGAGGATACTGTGATTTTAGTCGAATCTCGAATCACTATCGCTTCTGTAGTCATCATCTTCTTAAGAGATTCTATCGCCTCTTGTGCTTTGACCTCCTGCATAAAACCGATAATTACATTGATAATAACAACTGCAAAAATCACCCCACTATCTACCCATTCATGTAAAAATGCAGTAATAATCGAAGCACCTAAAAGTATATATATGAGTGCATTATGAAACTGCATAAAAAATTTCTTCAGATAGGAATCTTTCTGCTTCTCTTTTAAAGTATTTTTACCAAAGAACCC
>JAYEGK010000267.1:0-1595 GCA_034716265.1 Campylobacterota bacterium | reverse complement strand
TCACCCCTTATAAACAATACTCTCAAACGCTGAATCAACTTAAAGAAAAATATCCAAAAGCTAGACATTTTGTAGTGGCATATAGATATTTAAACGAGTTTGAACAGATTATAGAGCACTCTAGTGATGATGGTGAGCCTAAAGGAACATCTGGAAAACCATCTCTTATGGTACTTCAAGGAAATGACTTAATAGATAGTGCTGTGATAATAGTGCGTTACTTTGGAGGTACAAAATTAGGAACAGGTGGTTTAGTAAGAGCCTATAGTGATGCTGTGAATCTTGTGATTGGAGAGTCAACTCTTATGAAGTATGAAAAAAGAGTATCAAAGAAAATCTCTTTAAACTACTCAGATGTAAGAATGGTAGATTATGAGTGTGAAAAATATAATATTAGAGTAGATGATAAAATTTTTGATAGCAGTGTAGTTTATAGTATTGACGCAAGTGAAGTAGATATGGAGCTTTTTTTAGAGAGCACTAAGAGAGTTGTTAAACTTCTTTAGGCTCATCTCTCAAAATTATGCTCCAGCAGCACTCCCCATACTCCACATAGGTAAAAATATTCCAAGTGCTAGTAAAACTACAAGAGATGCTATAACAAAGAGCATAATAGGCTCTATCGCTTCAGAAAGACCATCTATGATAGCATCAAATTTCATCTTATAATACTCAGCGACTTTCTTAATCATTTTATCAAGAGTACCACTATCTTCACCCGCTTTTACCATCTGAATAATCATATTTTCAAAAAGTTCCGTATCTTTAAATCCTTTATGGAGTGTTCCACCCTTTTCTACTGTAATTCTTAGAGATTGAAATTTTAGTTTCATTGGGAGGTTATCTATCATAGAGGTTGCTGTATCTAAAGCTTCCGCTATTGGAATTCCAGCACGTATTAGTTCTGAGAAAACAAGTGTAAATCTGCTCAGTGTTGAAAATTTAATAATATTTTTTATTAAATATGTTTTTAATAAAAATTGATGCCATTTAAATCTAAAATTTTCATCTGTAGTAATAAAATGTTTCAAAAGAATAAAAATTAAAATAAAGGCAGTTAACATATAAAGACCATAATTGTTAATAAGATGCTCTAGTGATAGTAGGATTTTTGTAGGAATAGGGAGGTCGGTATTCATCTTTTCAAACATCTCTTTAAACTTAGGAACAACAACAGATATAAGTATTGTAAAGGCAACAGTCATCGCTATCATTACATTTCTTGGGTATGCCATCGCTTTTTTAAATTTTACAAAGTTTGAGCGAATCTCCTCTAGCATATCGCCTAAAGAGTATAGGGCTTCATCTACATTTCCCGTTTTTTCTCCTAGTTGTGTCATCGCTATCGTTAAATTTCCTAGTTCAAAACGAAAATTTTCCATAGAGTTGGAGAGGGAGTGACCTGCATTTATATCATCTGCAAGTTTATTAAAAACCATAGCTAATGTTTTATCTTCCGTTGATTGGGCTATCTCTTGGAGTGAATCGTGAATAGATAAACCTGCATTTGTCATAACAGCTAGTTGTCTAATAGCGGCTATAAGTGCATCAGGTTTAATTTTTCGTTTACTAATAGCATTGATTAAATCTGTTTT
>JAYEGK010000266.1:0-1595 GCA_034716265.1 Campylobacterota bacterium | reverse complement strand
TTATATCTCATCAAAATAGCTGGAATAAAAATTTTATGATAAAGTTTAAAACTAGTGCGAGAGATCTTAATTTAACATTAGAAAATAACAACAGATCTTCACTCTTAAAGTTTCAAAAAGAGTAAAGATTTTTATCTATATACTGTTTGCTAAAATAGTAAATAGATAATTTATAAAAATAATAACGACTTGAAGTCCTATGATGATGATTAAAGGGGCTAAATCTAAACCATTAAAATCTGTTCGCATAAATTTTCTAACAAAAGAGTAGGCTGGCTGTGTTATTTTATATAAAAACTGTACAATTGGATTGTATGGATCAGGGTTTACAAAGCTGATAAGTGCTGCAGCTATCAATACCCATATATAGATATTTATTAGTCCTGTTAAAAGTCCACCTAATTGATAAAGTGCTAAACCTAAATCGCTCATTTAACAATCTCCCCTATATAGTTTTTTATATGTTTATATATTTCAGAAATATCGGGACCATTTTCACTACCAGTTAGTAGTATTCGTAAAGGTTTAAAGAAGTTTTTACCTTTCAGTCCTGACTCTTTCATAAGATATTTTTTAAACTCTGTATACTCTTCAAAGTAGGGTGCATTTTTAATAGTATCATTTAATAAAAGAGCAGACTCTTTGAACTCATCTTTGATGATTTTTGGAGCAAAGATAGGCTCTATTTTAGATTTTAACTCTTTTGTTGTACTAGCCTCTTCAAGAAACAGTTTAGCTAATTCACCAATACTTTCATCTGCAAAACCTACATAACGTGACAACTCTTTAGATGCAAGATTATTGAGATGTTCGCTATTTATATGTCTTAACATATTTATATCGAAACGGGCAGGGGATTTAGATATATTATTTAAATCAAACCATTCAATAGCTTCTGTAAGAGTAAATATCTCTTTAGGTGGTTTATTTCCTATTAAAATTAAATAGTTAATAATAGCTTCAGGCAAAAATCCCTCCTCTAAAAGCCATTTAACACTAGAAGCATCATCTCGTTTACTCATCTTTTTACCATCATCATTTAAGATAATTGGAAGATGAGCATATTCCACTTTTTTATCATAGTTTAAAGATTTTCTTATATGTTCTTGCTTAGGTGAGTTACTCATATGATCTTCGCCACGAATAACAATAGATATATCACTTAACATATCATCAACTGCACAAGCAAAATTGTACATAGGTGTTTTATTTTGACGCATAATTATAAAACTATCAACCGCATCACTTTCAAATTTTACATCACCCTTTATCTTATCATCTATGATAATCGCTTCATCTGGTCTATTTATTCTAATAGTAAAAGGAGCTGTGTTGTCTATAACAAGTTCAGCAGGTAGATCTCTACAAGCATCATCATATCTATATGCTTTTTTACTCTCTTTAGCTTCTTGACGTTTCTTATCTAGCCAATCATTAGAGCAAAAACAGCTAAAAGCTTTTTTCTCATGAATGAGTTGAAGAGCCATAGCAGAGTGAAAACGGATATTTTCACTCTGATAGATAACTTGAGAGTATTTAACTCCAAAAAGATTGAGAAGATCTAAAATCTCTTTATCTTTACCATCGATATTTCT
>JAYEGK010000265.1:0-1600 GCA_034716265.1 Campylobacterota bacterium | reverse complement strand
CCTAAGCTTATGAGTGGTGAAGTGAGGGTTAAAAATGGCTAATTTAAAATTTAATGAAAAACAGATTTTTGAAAAACTCTTTGACAATGGTGGTTATGTATTAGACTTTAGCAATAGAACTTTTGAAGAGTTTTTTCAAGATTTTAATATTCCAATTTATGCTAATAAATACAGTATAAATGGTGATTCAAAGATGAAAAGACTTAGAGCATTTTGGAGTATTGAAAATGATAAATTAGTAGGTGAAGTTTTAGAAAGTTTACTTGAACTAGCTAATAATATTGGTAAAATAGGAACTGAGGATTACAAACAAGCTCAGCATTATATAAATAGACTACAAGGTAAAAAAATAACTGAACCAGTAGTTAAAAAAGAGTTTACAGAAAATGACTTTTTAAAACAAGAGTTTTCTCAAATAGATATATCACTACTAAAACTCGATTATAGTTTTGAAGAGATAATAAAACAAAGACTTAAAGAAATTGAACTATCTTTAAATAGTGGTGCTTCTTTATCTGTAATATTTTTATGTGGTAGTACACTTGAGGGATTGTTACTAAATATAGCTACTCAAAATCCACAAAAATTCAACAAATCAAAATCTGCACCTAAGAGTGGTGATGGAAAAATAAAAGCATTACATAATTGGACTTTAGATAGTTTAATTAATGTTTCTTGCGATATTGGAATTATTAAATTAGATATTAAAAAGTTTAGTCATACTTTAAAAGATTTTAGAAACTATATACACCCAAGGCAACAAGCTTCACAAAATTTTAATCCTGATAAGCATACAGCAGAAATAAGTTGGAAAGTTTTACAAGCTACTATTGCAAATTTGACAGGAGATAGATAATGCAAAACAAACCACAACTAACCACTCCTCAACCATTCCCAAATTTCGTAATCTTCAAAATAGACAATGCAAAAGTAAATATAGATGTATTGTTTAAAGATGAAACTTTATGGCTTACTCAAAAGCAACTAGCAGAGCTTTTTGAAAAAGGAAGAAGTACCATAACGGGGCATTTGAAAAATATATTTCAAGAGAGAGAGCTTGATGAAAAAGTGGTATGTCGGGATTTTAGACACACCACTCAACATGGAGCAATAGAGGGTAAAACACAAGAGAAAAATGTAAAATATTACAACCTAAAAGCAATAGTTGCAGTAGGCTACAGAGTAAATTCACATCGTGCAACAGAGTTTAGAAAGTGGGCTACAGATATTTTGCACGAGTACATCGTTAAAGGCTTTGCTATGGATGATGAGAGGCTAAAAGGTATTCATCATTTCGGAGTTGATTACTTTGAAGAGCAACTTGACCGAATACGAGAGATACGACTGAGCGAGAGAAGATTTTATCAAAAAGTAGCAGATATATATGCACTTAGTGCTGATTATGATAGAGATGATGAGAAAACAAAACAGTTTTATGCAACACTTCAAAACAAACTTCATTGGGCTATTGTGGGTAAAACTGCTGCTGAGATTATCTATAGTGAAGCAGATGCCAAAAAGGTATTTATGGGTCTTAAAACTTGGAAAAATGCACCTAAAGGTAAAATATTCAAAGCTGATGTAACCATAGCGAAAAATT
>JAYEGK010000264.1:0-1604 GCA_034716265.1 Campylobacterota bacterium | reverse complement strand
TAGAGCAGCACTTTGAACCCAAGGGAGATAAAGATTTTGGAGTGGATGAATAATACGGGTTTTAACCCGTATCCGCTTTTTAAAGCGATATACAAACCTACCATCTTATAGATGGTAGTCGTTAAGTTTCATAATAAAACCTCCATCTTTTAAATATTAAATATGATATACCTTGTAAACTTAAAATAATATTTTAGGTGATAAAGTTAAGATATAATATTGATAAAAAAGTAAAGTTTAATGAAAATATATGATGTAATAATCCTCGGAGCAGGGGCGAGTGGCTTGATGTGTGCAAGTCACTTAGATAAAAATTTAGATGTGGCTATTGTAGATATAAATGAAAAAGTAGCTAAAAAACTAAAAATTTCTGGTGGTGGTAAATGTAATATCACAAATGTAGATGTATCTGAATATAACTATGATGGAGATGGTGAGATTATAGAGTATGCTTTATCTATCTTTTCAAAAGAGGATCTGTTACACTTTTTAGATAGAAATGGAGTTGAACCTGTTATAAGAAAAGGGAGGTACTACTTCTGTAAAGAGAGTTCTGATGAGGTTATAGATATATTAAAAAGAGAGACAAAATATTGTAAAACAGTTCTTAATACAGAGATATTGACACTTATTAAAAATGAGAATATATTTGAACTTCAAACATCAAAAGGGTTGTTCAAAGCTAAAAAAGTAGTTGTTGCAACAGGTGGGAAAAGTTTTAAGAGTTTAGGTGCTAGTGATATTGGTTTACAAATTGCTAAAAGTTTTAATATACAAGTAAAAGAGTTTACACCAGCACTCGTAGGAATGACTCTGCAACCTGCTCAATTTTGGATGAAAGAGTTAAGTGGTTTGAGCTGTTATGTTCATATTAGAGTTGATAATAAAGTTCTCAAAGAGGATATGCTTTTTGCACATAAAGGGATAAGTGGACCAGCTATTTTATCTACTTCCCTTTATTGGAAAAATGGAGATATCAGTATCGATTTTTTACCCGATCAAAATATCTTAGAGTTAGTAAATGGAAGGAAAAAGAGAGTAAGTTCAGTGATAAATCTTCCAAAACGTTTATCTAAAGCTATTTTAGATGCTTTAGATGTAGAGGATATTGAGTGTAATAAATTAGATACTAAATCACTCAAAAAACTTAAAAATATACATAATTATAGATTTGCACCAGCAGGAAATTTTGGGTTTACTAAAGCGGAAGTTTGTCGTGGTGGAGTTCTAGCTTGGGAGTTAAATAGATATACTTTAGAGTCTTTAGATATTGAAGGTTTATACTTTATAGGAGAGGTTGTTGATGTAACAGGAGAGCTTGGAGGATATAACTTTCAGTGGGCTTTTAGTAGTGCTATTGCCTGTGCAAACAATCTTTAGCTTTACTTCTAATTCATATACAATAATGTACAATCATAACCATTATAAAATAGTTTAAAAGTGGGTGTTTTTATGAATTTATATAGACTACTATTATCAGCTTTAATATTAATAGTATTTTTTAACGGATGTCAAGATAATAATAGTGGTATAGAAGATATAAATATCACTACACAAAATGATGAAAATTTAACTATAAATATAGAGACCTCTATACCTGTTTC
>JAYEGK010000263.1:0-8528 GCA_034716265.1 Campylobacterota bacterium | reverse complement strand
TTTCTCTTTGAAATCTAAGACAGAGTTTAAAAAAGAGATTAAAATCTCCTTTTTATTTTCATTTCCAAATATTTTTTTAAATGCTAAATCATTTTTTGGGTCTGCAAATTTCATTTTGAAACTTCCTTATAATTTGTTTTGTTTTGTTTTCGTAACTAATTAAAGCAGATCTCTATAATCATATTTCTCTAAATCAAGGTAGTATTTTTTATCTATAACGATGATTCTATCATCCTTCTTTGATTTTCTTTTAAATTTAGCTTTAATATTTTGAATTTTTTTCTCTGAAAGTTTTTGCTGTTTTAGATACTCTTTTAATGGTGTAAGGTGAGTATCTGAACTCTCCTTTTCTATCTCTATCGTTTTTTCAACAAGACCTTTAAACTCTAAGGCGATAAGTATCTCTGTTAACTGTTTATCTTTTTCTCTATAGATCTGTTTAATAGTTGCTTGCATCTCTAATAAGATACTCTCTTTCTCTTTTCTAAGAGTATCTACTTCACTCTCTAATAACTCTATCTTTTTTAGAAGTTGATTGTTTTGAGTTAGATTTTTTTTAACAGGAGTGTTCATCTCATCAATTATGACAAGTTTTACACTATTTTCGATAGTAGTTTTTAAAGAACCTCTTCTAATTCTATTATAGATAGCCTCTTTAGATACACCAAAATGCTGTGCTGCATTTAGTACACTCATCTTTTTCATAGTAGACAACTTATCTCATATTCTCAAAAACTAAAGGTGCATCCCATTCAGCTTCTCGAACCATCTTCATAACTTTTTGCAAATCATCAAGCTTTGCCCCTTTAACACGAATAGAATCACCCTCTATCTGAGCATTTACCTTGAGTTTCATCTTTTTTATATCAGCAGTGATTTTTTTAGCCTCTTTACTTTCAATATAATCAACAACTTTAAAAGTCACTTTTCTATTGTTACCAGAGGAATCCTCTACTTTTAACTCATCAAGAACTTTGGAGGAGAGTCCCTGTTTTAAAAACTTTGCTACGACTATATCTTTAAGAGCATCAAGTTTATTATCTGAAGATGCAATAAGTACTAAAGTTTTTGCTTTTTCATTATATGTTACCTCATAAGTTGTTCCCTTAAAATCGTAACGATTTGCCACCTCTCTATCTACCATATTTATAGCATTTTTAAAGTTTTGCATATCTATCTTTGCTGTAATATCAAATGAGTGTTCTTTAGCCATTATAAAGCCTTTATATAAGATTTTATATGAATTATATCATATATGAAAAAACAAATCTTTGATATAATACTTAGATTAGGAGTGCATATATGAAAACATTAGATACAGATCAGATACAGTCAGAATTAACAAGTTTTACAAAAAACCTAGAGCTTTGTGATAAACCTAATGAGATTAATACTATTTTAGAGAGTCTTATAGTTTCATTGGTCGGTTCAGAGTTTGCTTCTATATGGATATATGATCAAAAAAATGCTCTTTTAAATCGTAAAAGAGATAGCAACTTTAGAAATGAGATATCGATCAACACTAAAAAAGGGATTCTTTATAAGGTTTTTATGACAAAAAAACCCGCTATCTATAACAACTTTATTAGTGAAGAGGAGTATGATGAGTTTATAGATAATCCAGACTCTATAAACATAAAAACAAAAATTATCATTCCTTTAATAGAGGAGGGAGAACTCATAGGTGTTGCAACAGCCTACTCCTCAATAGAGAAACATCAAGAGTTCACTACTTATGATTTTAAAGTTTTTAACATTATTATCCCCTATATTATGGATGCTATCTGTAAAATAAAGGGTTGTGTAGATGTTGATAGGTCTCAAAAAGAGTTAAAAAATATAGATACAACTATTCAGGAGATTCAAGAACTAAAGAGTAGTCCTGAAATTTTTAATTATCTCAGTTCAGTTGTTCATGATATTAAGATACCTGTTAATAATCTCTATGGGTTTTTAGAACTCTTAGAGGAGAAGATAGATGACCCTAGATTGAAATACTATATCGATAATGCTAAAGATAGTACACAGTTTATCAACACCTTGAGTGATTCTATCTTAGCTCATGACACCCAATCTCAAGAGGATAATCTTCATCAAAAATTTATAAATTCTGTAAGTTATTTTTCAAAAATATCTGAGATATTTGTTTCAAATATGTACAATAAAGAGATAAGTTTTAATGTTTTTATCGATCCACTTATCCCAAAAGAGATAAAGATAGATAGTTTAAAACTCAAACGTATTATTATGAACCTTCTTGAAAATGCATACAAATTTACTCAAAGAAATAGATGTATAGAGTTCTCTGTTAAATATGAACAAAAAAATAAAAAAATCTCCATCTCTATCAAAGATAATGGTATCGGTATCTCCCGTTTAAAACAGAAAGAGATTTTAGATGACTTTAAACTTATGGAGAACTATACAGATAGCCAAACATACCACGGAAACAATCTTGGATTGGCAATTTGTGCTTATTATACAAAAGATTTAAATGGTAGTTTAAAGATGGAGAGTACCATCTACAAAGGAAGTACATTCTATTTTGATATACCTATTGAGTTAAAAAGTCACAATAGTACATTTAGACCTATTAAAAATTCAAATGCAAAGATCTCTATCCTAATGGATAATAAAAATAGTTGTAGTGCTAATAATATCGCAAGACATATTATTAGACTAGGTTTTGAGCAGAAGCAGATTAAAGCGATTATGAGTATTGATGATATCGACAAAGATACAACACATCTTATCTCTTTTCAAAATAGAGTATCGTTAGAGGTGATTCTATTTTGTGGTAGAAATAAGATAGAGAATTTGATTGTAGAGGAGAAGCTTTTCTCTATCTCAAGAAATCAGGAAAACTGTACAAATCTAATCATCTCCCAATATGGATATTTTACCGATATTTTATATTCATTTATTAGTATAGATAAAACTCCAAGAGTATTAATTGTTGATGACAATAGAATAAACATAGCACTTTTAAAGGGTATACTGAGTGAAGAGTTATCTATTATTGAGAGTGCAAACAGTATGAAAAAAGCTCTCGATATGATAGAACAAGCGATAATGAAAGATAGAGCATATAATTTTATCTATATAGATAATTTTATAAGTGATATCTCCTGCAATGAAGTTTTAAATAGATTACGTGCTTTAGAGGATAAAAATAGTTTAGAGAGAACAAAAGTGATCTCAACATCAAATAAAAAGGATGATTCAGATAATCATTATGATTTTTATGTAACAAAACCATTTAAAAAAGATGAGATACGTGGTATTTTAACTTCCCAAATCTGATGGAAAGTTAAAATAGTTATTAGTTAATATTGAATAGGTGTAATTTTCTCATTAGTTCCATCAAAACCAGTTACATTATACTCCATCGCATAATCAACAATAGTTTTTAAATCGCCATTAATATTTCCAATGATTGTATTAAAGTCTGTTTTATCTGTATCACTCATACTTGCCATTGAATCTGCAAACAGTGCACCAAACATAAATTCTGGATTTAAAAGTGAGATATCGATACTTTTGTTGTTATCTGGATTAACCATTACAGATATTTCACAAGGCAGAGCTGCTGTATGATATTCCCCTGTTGAAAGTGCTTCTTTTGCATACGTTGGAGAACAAGCTTCCACTATGTATGATCCACCTGGAACTTTTAGTGGCTCTAATCTTCCCGATCTCCAAGATGGAGTAACACCCGCTATATCACTTGGTAGAAGAGCTTTAAGAGCTGACTCTTGAACACCAACATTTGCATCTTCATCATTTGTCATAACAGCAATAATTCTTTCAGCGATATGTTTTGCATCTGTTGATGTAAACTCTTTTGTATTATCACTTATATATGTATAGTGTCTATATGGCTCTTTTCCACCATTTGCAGTATCAGCAGTTGCTAATGCTTGTGACATAGATGTAAAGAGAGTCCCAACTTTTATATCTGTTTTTGTATAGTTTTCCTCTGTTGAATCAAAAGCATTATAAATCATTGTATAAATCTCCTCTTTTACTTGAGTAGGAAGTGTTAACATCTCTGATTTAAATGCTGTATTTTCCATCTCAGGAGAGGAAAACACCTCTGTAAAGAAAAGTGTAAAGATTGTTTCAGGATTGAGTATATCTACATATATACCCTTCTCATCATTATAGATAGTTACTTCACAAGGAAGAGCAGTGGAATGATATGTTCCATTAGCTACTTTTGTACCCTCCTCTCCTCCAACATTTACAACACCTAATGCTTTACTCGCATAACCAGCATTACATATCTCAACAACTTTTACTTTTTTAGTATTTGCTGGTGACATTGGAAGAGTTGGATTAACTGGATAGATCGTTGGAATACCTAACATATGATGTTTAACATTTTCATCTGTTGCCGTTTCATCTGTTTCATAACCAGCTAAAATCCAGTTTGTCCCTTTAAATTTATCTGGTTGTATTGTTGGTTCATCTACATTTGCTACGTGTTTGGCAAATGTATTTGCAAGTTCAGCCACTTTTGCATAAGTCGCTTCATAATCTAATGTTCCATCATCTTTTTTAACTGTTGGAAAAACTGCAACTCTCTCATAAGGAGAAAAACTTCCACCTGCAAAAGGAATTATATCCGCTTCAAACTGAGCAATTTTAGCCTCTGCCTCAGCCAATGCACTCTCAGCAGTAGCAGTTTTTGTTTCTGCATCAGATACCAGATTTGTTGCAGCTTCAATATCTTCTTTAGCTTTTTCTGTTGCTTCCTCTGCATCTGCTGTTGCTTTTGCAGCTTCTGCTTCTATCGCTGATGTATCAATACTATCATCACTATCACACCCTGTAAAACTTGTTGCTAAAAGAGTTGCTAGAGCTATTGAACCTAATAATTTCGTATGTTTCATAATAATTCCTAATATTTATATATAAAGTTATTTAAAACTCTTATATAGTGAATAACAGTTGATTATATAGAAGTTAAGCTATTTATGCTATAATCTCTTTTCCAAAAAATTTAAAAGAAAGTGGGTGATGTGATATGCCTGGTATTGTACTACGTAGTGATGACAATTTTGATGCATCTTACCGCCGTTTCAAAAAGCAGACTGACCGTAACTTAATAGTTACTGAAGCTCGTGCAAGACGTTTCCACGAAACTGAAACTGAAAAGCGTAAGAAGTTCAAAATAGCATCTCGTAAAAAAATGCTTAAACGTCTTTATATGATGAGACGTTACGAATCACGCCTGTAAGCGTCAAGCCCTTTTAGGGCTTACGTTTATCTTCTCTCTATTCCAACATCCATATAACGACGCATAAGAGCTATCTCTTTTTTACTATACTCTAACTCTAATGATGCTTTATCAAGATTACGTTCCACTACTCCTTGAGGTGTAATAATCCCACTCATCTTCGTACACTCCTCATCCAAAGAGTCACTTGCCACTACATAACATTGATTGATGATAGCAACTGTTTGAGTAAGGGATTTAAAATGCTCTGTTCTCAATACTCCCCAATAAGAGGGAATAGCGATAATATCAGCCCCTTCACTTTTTTGCCATAACTCTTTAAAACGTAGCTCAAAACAGATAAATATCGCTATCTTTAACCCATCAACTTCGATAATTTTAATAGCTTTATCATCTCCTTCACTCATATATTTATGCTCATCTCCAAAGCGAAAGAGTCTTGCTTTAGCTCTTTCATAAACAACCTCTCCATTATAAAAAACCTTAGCAAAATTAAAAATCTCTCCATCTCGTTTTTCTATGAGAGTAAGAATTATTATTTTATTAAAGGAGAGTTTTTTTATCTCATAAATAGCCCTCTCTGCAAATGCTATAACCTCTTCAAAATTATCATAATCATAACCTGTTAAACAGACTTCAGGAGCGACGATAAGAGTTTTTTCTTGAGATTTTTTTATAAGATTTAGGAGAGTTTGAAGATTGTCATTATAGTTTGGAGCTGTTTTAAAAAGAAGTGAACAGAGAGTGTAATCTCTGCTCTTAATAGTGTTATCCATTTACAAGTGTTTCAAGTTTTGCAACTACACTTGGGTCTTCAAGTGTTGAAATATCTTGAGTAATTTTTTCACCTTTTGCAATAGTACGTAAAATACGACGCATAATTTTCCCTGAACGTGTTTTTGGTAATCCAGATGGAAATACCATATCATCACAAAGAGCGATATTTCCAATCTCTTTTTTGATGATAGTGTTGATCGCTTTTACCTCTTCAACCTCATCGGCAACACCCTCATCAGACTTAAGAACGATATATGCAAAGATGCCCTCACCTTTGAGTTCATGCGGTTTACCAACAACTGCAACCTCTGCAACATTTGGATGTTTTTTGATAGCCGCTTCAACTTCAGCAGTTCCCATTCTATGACCAGAAACATTGATAACATCATCAGTACGACCTGTAATAGTGATATAACCATCTTCATCATATCTTGCACCATCACCTGTGAAGTAAACAGCTTTACCATCTTTAGTTACATCACCAAAGTATGATTTTTTATAACGCTCTCCATCCCCCCAAACACCACGAATCTGTGCAGGCCATGGTTTAGTGATACACATATAACCCGTTTCACCAACTTCAGCTTTCTCTCCAGTAGCAGGATCTAAAATCTCTGCCATAATCCCTGGTAATGGAAGTGTTGCACATGCTGGTTTGATAGGAGTAGCACCTGGAAGTGGAGAAACGATATGTCCACCCGTTTCCGTTTGCCAGTAAGTATCAACGATAGCACATTTAGAGCTACCAACCTCTTCATAGTACCATTTCCAAGCAGGAGGATCGATTGGCTCACCAACTGTTCCAAGAACTTTAAGAGATGAAAGGTCATACTTTTTAGGTTCCTCTTCACCCATCTTATGTAAAACACGGATAGCTGTTGGAGCAGTATAAAACTGGTTAATTCTATGGTTTTCAACCATCGCCCAAGGACGACCAGCATCTGGATGAGTAATAACACCCTCAAACATAACTGTTGTAGCACCCATCGCAAGTGGACCATATACTATATATGTATGCCCTGTAATCCAACCAACATCAGCAGTACACCAGTAAGTGTCATTCTCTTTAACATCAAATACCCATTCCATAGTCATCTGAGCCCAAAGGATATACCCAGCTGAGTTATGTTGAACACCTTTTGGTTTTCCTGTTGAACCTGAAGTATAGAGTAGGAAAAGTGGGTCTTCACTATCCATAACTTCTGCTTCACATACAGCTGATTTATTTTTGATTAACTCATTATAAGAGTAGTCACGTCCCTCTTTCCAAGTTACATCTTCATTGTTACGTTCAACAACAAGAACTTTCTCAACTGGAGTTTCACCCTCAAGAGCAGCATCAACAACAGGTTTAAGCATATATGGTTTAGTCTTTCTATATGCACCATCAGCAGTAATAACTATTTTAGCTTGGGCATCATCGATACGGTCTTTAAGAGCTTCAGAGGAGAAACCACCAAATACGATAGAGTGAATAGCCCCTATTCTTGCACATGCAAGCATCGCATAAGCAGCTTCTGGAATCATAGGCATATAGATAACAACTCTATCCCCTTTTTGTACTCCAAAATCCTCTTTTAAAAGGTTTGCAAATCTATTTACATTTTTAAAAAGATCAAGATATGTGATAGTCTGTACATCACCTCTATCACCCTCAAAGATAATAGCCGCTTTATTTTTACGAGTCTCTAAATGACGGTCGATACATTGAGCAGCAACATTGAGTTTACCACCATCAAACCATTTTACAAATGGTGCATTTGATTCATCTAAAACAGTCTCAAATGGTTCAATCCAATCAAGTTTCTCATTTGCCATATCTCCCCAAAAACCCTCATAGTCCTCTATTGCATAATCTTGTAAATCTTGATATTCACACATATTTTTAACTCTTGCATCTTTAGCAAACTCTTTATTTGGTTTAAAAATCTGTTTTTCTGACATAATATATACCCTTTTCATTTATCTATTTATTTTTATTAAGTGTATAGTATTCTACTGTTTTAAAAATATCACTGTAATTTTAAATTAATTATTAGAATAAAGTTTTTCATTATTCACTTTATTACACACTTTTAAGAGCTATATTTTTTAATTTTTAAAGATATATCCCTCTTTAAAAATATTTTCTATACTATCTTTTGGTAATTTTTTTCGAAGTGTTTTAATAAGAGTTTTTAAGGAGTTAAATTTATCCTCATCATCATAATCCCAAATATACTCTATGATTTGAAAGTAAGATAACATCTTATTTTGATTGAGACAGAAAAGTTCCATTAATCTCTTCTCTAAAAAAGTTATTTTTACTAATTGAGATCGATTGTAAAGCTCTTTTTCATCGCTATGCCAACTGAAGTTATCTTTTAAGTGGATAATATCTGTGATGGAAGCCTTATCTATTTATATCATTTATCCAAAAGAAAGAACAATGAAGCCTTGGAAGAGTTTTGCGAATCTCTACCAGATGTTCCAAAAGTTTATTGTGATGGGAATATGAGTTATGGTTCTG
>JAYEGK010000262.1:0-8533 GCA_034716265.1 Campylobacterota bacterium | reverse complement strand
ATTCTCGTAAAGGTGGGGGATACTATTGGGTATTTGCTACAGTTCTACGTTCTATAGACAAAAGTGGAAACACAAAATATATATCTATCAGAGTTAAACCATCTCGTGAAGATGTAAAAAAAGCTCAAGAGCTTTATGCAACATTAGACTAAATATCAAAAGGATTTTATAATGGCATTGATGAAAAAAAATAGTTCAGCTTCTGCTTCCGTAGTTGTAGCATCTGGTAATGATAAAAGAAAACAGAGAACATTAGCAAAGCAGCAGCAGATTAGTGAAAGTATAGCAGGTATATCGATGACAATACTTGAAAATGCTCAAGAAAGTGTAAGTGCTATAGAACAACTTAAGTCATCTATGGAGCAGATAGCTACTGCAGCAGAAGAAAATAGTGGTGCAAGTGAACAAGCTCTTTCTAATGTGAGAGGTATCAATACCAATATTGGAAGAATGAATACTTCGATAGACACTGTGATAGCATCTACATTAGCTACAGGTGACAATATAATGTCTTCAGTCTCTAAAATCAATGATTCTGTAAAAAGAATGGATAAGGCTGTTGTAGTATCTGAAGAGTCATCAAAGAAGAGTGAGGAGTTAAAGGAGTCTTCACAAAATATTGGAAATGCAGTTGGATTTATCGCTAAAATTGCAGACCAAACGAACCTTCTTGCTTTAAATGCTGCGATTGAAGCATCTCGTGCTAAAGAGCATGGAAAAGGTTTTGCTGTTGTTGCTGATGAAACACGTGCCTTAGCTGGTGAAAGTGAAAAAAATGCTGAGTTCATCTCTGAACTTGTAAATAAAATTCAAGGAAGTATAGATAGCATCATAAAAAGTATCGGTGCAACAACAACTATTATCTCAAATAATGGAACGATAGGAAATAGTTTAAGCTCTAAAATGGAAGAGTTAACTAAGATTGCCATCTACTCTGTTGAAGCGGCAAGAAGTGTTAGTACATATACTCAAGACTTAAGCTCTTATGTTTCTAAAGTAAATGATGGTTCACAATCTATCGCAAATGCATCTTCTGAAATTGCTCTTTCTGTTGAAAAAACATTAAATGGTATAGATCTTCAATCTGATGCTTTAGCTCAGACTGAAGATGATATTAAGGAACTTTCAAATTTAGCTGAAGAGTTGAAATATTCAACTGATACTATGAAGTCAGCAGAAGATATAGCACTTTCTGCAGATACAATAGGTGGTTCGATGGATGATATTCAAACTGCATTAGAGCATGTGACAACTGCTTTAAATCAGATAGAATCATCATCACACAGTACAAATCAAAGTGCTTTGAAAAATAAAGAGTTTATTGAATCTGGAATTGTAGCAGCAAAGGATATAAATACTCTTATCGATATAGCACGTAGAAATTTTGATCTTTTAAAGATATCTTTTACAGGCGTAAAAACTACTGTTGTTGAACTAAGAGAATCATTTACAGGTTCTATATCTCAAGGGAACGATGCGGCAGATGAACTTATTGTAATTGTAAAAGAGACAAAAAATGTAAATAAAACAGTTGGAAGTATATCTAACTCTATTGTACAACTAAATATGCTTGCTATTAGTGGCTCTATTGAAGCAGCTCGTGCAGGTGAATTTGGTAAAGGTTTTGCTGTTGTAAGTTCAGATATTAGAAATTTAGCAAAAGATTCTGAATCAAATACTGAGAAAATCAATGATATTGTAGAGTCTATGAACTCTGAAATTGATACAGTAAAAAGTGACTGGAACAACCTTTTAAGATCACAGGCTACAGAGCAAGAATCGATAGATGCCTTGATAAATGATGTAATTCGAATTACAGATATGTTAGTAGATCTACTCGATAGATATACAGGTCTTAAATCTGTTAATGATCAAAATATCGAAGGTATGAATCAAGTTATGATTGGTATAAACGAGATTCAAAAAGCAGTAGAGTTAAGTGCTAGAAATGCGATGGAGTCAAGAAAAGCTAGTGAGTTAATTATAGAAACAGTTTCTCATATAGGAGAGGGTGTAGAAGAATTAGCTGTAATGGCAGATGAACTTCAACAAGGCTAAAGTAGGTATATAGATGCAAATTCAAGAGATATTGATTATTAAAAATGGTCGAGAAAGTTATGGTATATCGACTGAAGATATAAACCAAATTTCAAGAGTACCAATGCTTATGCAACTTCCATTAAGACCAAATGGTGTTAGAGGGTTATGTTCAGTTGCGGGAAGCATAGTATCTATGCTTGACTTGAATCTATTATTAGATGTAGAATGTGTAGATTATGATGCTTATAAAAGTAGGCTTTTAAGTCTTAATACTAGACATTCATCTAATGCTCTTTTAGTGAGTGAAGTTTATAATACTGTTGAAATTAATCAAGAAAATATAGAATATATCGATAAAAAAGATGATCCTATCATCGCAATATATAAATATCAAGATACTCTTGTTCAAGTTTTATCCTTAGATGTTTTAGTATCTAAAATGAGCAAAGTTAATATTGAGTCTCAAGAGGTAAAAACAGGTAAAGTAAAACATGAAATAACGAAAGAGGAAGATAGTATTAGATTTTTAATATTTTATATGGGTAGAGAAAAATTTGCCTTAAATATAGAGTATTTACAAGAGATAATATTGGTCGATAAAGAGTTTACAGAGATCAATAATAGTAATGATGATATTTTAGGTTTAATTACATTGAGAGATGAACTGCTATTGGTGATAGATTTACGTATAACTTATGGATTTGATACTCTTAAAAGTGATAAAAACCGTATCTTAATAGCATCCTACAATCAAAAGAGAGTAGGTTTATTAATCGATTCAGTGATAGATATACGAAATTTTACTGCAGATAATATTGAAATTATGGAAAATGAGAGCAAAGAGATACATATCTCAGGTGTTATTCATGATGATCATTCATTAATCTCTTTTTTAGATTATAAAATTTTAGAGAAACTTTTTAATGATAATCAATCATATATAGAAGATAAAGATAAAGATAAAGATGATAGAGTAGAGAACTCTAATGATTTTAATATGGAAGTTATTGTATTTAAACTTGCAACTAAAGAGTATGCTTTTGAAGTTGATAATGTAGATGAAATTATTGATTTTGTTCAATCAACAGAGATAGTTTATAGTAATGAGTTTATTGATGGAATTATTAATATCCGTGGTCAAATTGTTACAATTGTATCACTTTTTAAAAAGCTAGATATTCAAGATAGTATAAATGAAGATTCTAAAATTATTATTTGTAATATAAAAGGCAATAGAATAGGCTTTGTAGTTGATAGTGTTAGTGATATTTTAACTATTAAAGAGGATAATCTTCGAGAAAAAGAGGATGATCTTTTTACAAATATTTTACATTTAAATGATGGAAAAAGATTAGTATTGTTGATGGATATAAATACTATTACAGATACAAAGGAGAGGTTAGATGGCTAAAAAAGTTCTAATTGTAGATGATTCTGCATTAGTTAGAAAACAGCTAACAGAGATGATAGAAACATTAGGTTTTGAGATAGATATAGCAAAAAATGGTCAAGAAGCAGTTGATAAAGCAGTATCTACTCAGTATGATGTGATAACTATGGATATTAATATGCCTGTTATGGATGGAATTGAAGCTGTTAGACAGATTATGCAAAAAAAACCTACTGCAATTTTGATGATTAGTTCTTTAACAACAGAAGATGCAACTATTACTATGAGTGCATTAGATTTGGGTGCTATAGATTATATAGCAAAACCAGGAACTATGAATGTTGGTAAAAGTGCAAATCGTGAGGATATTTTAGAAAAAGTCAACTCTTTAAGTCGTATTCCATCAAGAAGATTGAGACGTCAAACAGCTAGACCACAAACTAGAGAAAGACAAAGAGTAAGAACAGAACAATCTTCAGTAGATAATGAACGTTCATCTAAAGATATAGAAAAGATCATTCTTATCGGTTCTTCAACAGGTGGTCCAGGTTTAATAGAGCAGATATGTTCCTCTTTACCAGCTAACTATAAGTATCCTATACTTATAGTACAGCATATGCCAGAACAGTTTACAAAAGCATTTGCTGAGAGATTAAATAGAGCTAGTGTTGTTACTGTTCAAGAAACATCACAAAATATGGAAGTTATTCCAGGAAATGTTTATGTAGCTCGTGGAGGAGTACATCTAAATTTTGCTAAGAAGGTATCTGGTAAAATAGTTATTAGAGAAAATAAAGAGAAGGGTGATAACTTTTTTCAACCAAGTGCTAACGATATGATGCAAAGTGCTTTAACGGTATTTAATGGAATCGATGTTGTCGGTATAATCTTAACTGGTATAGGCGATGATGGAGCAGATGCTATGGTAGAATTGAAAAATGCTGGAGCATATACATTGGGTGAAAGTGAAGAGAGTGCGACTGTATATGGTATGCCAAAAGAGGCATTTGATCGAGGTGGTGTGATGGAACAACTTGATTTTAAACAGATATTAAAAAAAATTGTAACATTAAAATAGAGGGAGCGTAGATATGGCATTAGTAAAAAAACATATTAAGCAAGAGGTAGAAGAACTTCCAACATTTGCAACTCTTGAAGATGCTATAGATTTTTTTAATTCTAGTGATAGTAGTGATAGTAGTGATAAAATAGATTATGCTGTTGAAGAGATAGCAAAATTTGATGGTGGTGGTGTTTTTTTAATATCCTATATAGATAATGAGGATGCCGATAAACGTATATCTACTAAAATTGCAGCTGTGATATCAAATATGGATCCAGATGATGCACCGATAGAAAGTATAATGGATTTACTAAAACTTAATAATGCTTATGTTAGAAACTTAGGTATATCTATATTAAGAGATTTTGGTGATTCTATTAAGTACTATATTGTGAAGTTTTTGATTGGTGATGATAGAGATCTTCGAATATTTGCTATTAATGTTTTAGGTGATGTTGATTTTAGTGAGTCACGTGATATGTTAGTAGAACTATTAGAGACAGAAACAGATATCAATGTAGCGATGACAGCAGTTGATTATATGGGTGAGATAGGTGAAATAGAAGATATAGATCTTTTAGAATCTCTTAAAGAACGTTTTTCAGGTGATTTCTATGTAGAATTTGCCGTAGATGGCGCGATTAGATTAATAAAAGGGTAGATAATGAGTACTCTTTTATCCACAGAAAATTTTGCAAAAATTGGTGAATTTATATATAGAAAAAGTGGTATTTATTTAGAAGAAGATAAACATTTTGATAAATTGAAAAAATATATCGATAAAAGAGCCTTAGACCTAGGTATGGATAATTTTAGAAAATATTTTTTTAAACTTAGATTTGATGATAAGGATGGAGAAGAGTTTCAAGAGTTAATGAATGCTATTACCGTCAATGAAACATATTTCTTTAGAGAAAAAGATCAATTTGAAGTTTTAGTGAATAGAATTTTACCTGAACTCCATGAAAAGATCTCTCCTTCAAAACCTTTACGTATCTTATCTTCACCCTGTTCAACGGGAGAGGAACCATACTCTATGATATTACATATTTTGGAAGAGGGTAATGTTGTTGAAAAGAGAGATATTGAGGTTGTTGGTATAGATATAGATTCAACAGTTATTAAAAAAGCACAAACTGCAAAATATACGGAACGTGCTGTACATGCTATACCAAAAAAGATACTTTCAAAATGGTTCGATAAAAAAGCATTAGGTTATGAGCTTAGTGAAGATTTACAGGGTACAGTTGATTTTCAAGTTGCTAATGTATTTGATAAGTCACAGATGAGAAAACTTGGAAAATTTGATGTTATCTTTTCAAGAAATATGTTGATATATTTTGATGATGCATCACGTAAAGAGGTTGCTATGACTTTTTATGATATGTTGAATCCAGGTGGATATGTTTTATTAGGACATGCTGAATATATGAGTAGAATAGTATCTGTTTTTAAAGCAAAAAAAATAGATAGTACATTAATTTATCAAAAATAGGAGATACAATGCCATTAGTAATATTTGTAGATGATAGTGAAACAGCTTTAGCTTCAACAAGAATGGTAACAAATTCGATGCCAATTGAGGTGAAACAATATACTCAAGCACAAGTTGCTTTAGCTGAAATTCAAGCAGGTATGACACCAGATTTAATTATTACTGATCTTAATATGCCTGTTATGAATGGATTTGAATTTTTACAAGGTTTAAGAGAAGTTAATGCTACGAAAAGAACACCTTGTTTAATGTTAACAACTGAAACAAAAGCTGAATTAAAGCAAAAAGGGAAAGCTTTAGGTTTAACTGGATGGATTGTAAAACCGTTTAATCCAGCACAACTAAAACAGGCTATTACTAGAGTTTTAAGACTACCTGCTTAGGTTTGAAATAGATGCTTATTTTAAATTCAGTTGATGAACTTTTAAAACATATTAGAGAGGTGCAGTTAGATGTTATTAGTTTATCAAACGACTCCCTTCTTAAAATGAGTAGTTTTATAGAGAAAAACTCTATAGAGATTGATGATGATTTATCAACTGCTTTACAATATCAAGATATAATCACTCAACAGTTAAATGCAACAATAGAGGCTATCGATAGTATGAAAAATAGTATCGATAGATTTAATCATGCTTATGTAAGTGATGAAAATTTGGCACATGAAAGTATGAGTAAGCTACAAGAGAAGTTGAAAACAACACTTGAAGAAGCTCAAGAGAAAAAAGATAGATTTTCAGGTAAAACTGCTAATAATGATGCAGAAACTGATGAAATAGAGTTTTTTTAGGAGAATATGATGGCAACAGTCATGGTTGTAGATGATTCAAAAACAGTAAGAAATTATCATGGGACTATTCTAAAGTCGATGGGAATGGAGATTTTAGAAGCTGAAAATGGTATGGAAGCATTAGAAAAAAGTTTAGATTCTAGTATAGATTTGTATCTTGTGGATGTAAATATGCCTATTATGGATGGATATTCCTTTATTCAAGATTTACGAAAACAAGAGGCTCATAAAACAGTCCCAATCATTATGGTAACAACACAAGCTAAAGAAGAAGACAAAATAAATGCATATAAAGTTGGCTCAAATCTTTTTGAAACTAAACCAATAAGACCTGAACAGTTGCAAGCATATATCGATATTTTAGTTAAGAGTTAAGGAGATATTTATGGATCCATTATTAGAACAATTTTTAAATGAAGCTAGAGAAAATTTAGCTTTCATTGATCAAAATATTGAAGAGATAGGTGGGGATGACCCAGAACTTCTTAACTCTGTTTTTCGTGCTGCACACACTTTAAAAGGTGGTAGTGGGATAGTGGGATTTGAGTCTGTAAAAGAGATTACTCATCATGCTGAAGATCTATTGGATATGTTAAGAGCAGAGAAGATAGAGTTTGCAAGTGGTATGACAGATGCTCTTTATAATGCTTTTGATGAAGTGATGAATCTTGTTGAGGCCGCTGAAGAGAGTGGAGAGATTGTAGATTCGGATGAGGAGACTGTTGCAAATATTGTTGCAGAGTTAAGCGCTCAGATGGGAAAAGATAAAGTTGAAGAAGATAACTGGAAAGTTCCATTTTTACTTGCGACAAATATATCTGAGATGGTTAATTATCCTTTAAAAACATTAAGGGGAATAGACTCTTTTAAACTACCATTTGTAAATAAAGAGCTAGATGAAGATTTTTGTAATAATAGTAACTTTTATGCAGTGTTGTTTGATGTAGATGATTCTTGTATGGTTTATGGAAATGATCCTATCTATACTTTATCTTTACTAGCTGATAAAGTGTTAGGTGTTTTTTCATGTGTAAGTGATGAAAATGCAAAATCAATTTTAAGTGGTATTGATGATGAAGATGGGCTTATCTTAAAAACTCATATTGTTGCATATATTCATGCTACATATGAAGAGATAGAAGATGCACTATTTAACTTTATTGATGAGATACATCTTTTACCTTTAGATATATCTACAATGTTAACTGTTAGTAATGGAGATTCTGGGCATCAGATAGACTCTTTAAAGGAGTTGTTTGATATAGCTGAAGATCTTGATTTAACAGGTATTAAAGATGAAGTAGAACGTTCATTATCATTGATTGGTAAGGAGAGTTTGCAGTATGCTCAACTTGAAAGATTCCTAGATATTGTAGGTTTAATAGATAGTTCAGACACTACAAAATTAGCAACTTTTTTTGACAATATCTATAAAGGAGAGATCTATACACCTTTAGTATTAACTCAAGAGAAATCAACTGAAATAGTCGAAGCAGAACCAGAAAAGATAGAAGTTACTGAGAGTGTTGCAACGGAGGAACCAACTATTGAACTGAATGAAGTTACTCAAGCGGTTCTTACTGGTATGTTAGAGCAGCAAAAAAAAGCTATAAAGTATATAGAAACAGGCGATGATTTTCTTCGTGTTTTATCTATAATGGATAAAATGAGAAAGTTTATTCCTAGTATGCCAAGTAGTTTCTCCTCTAAAGATGAAGTAGAATCTTTTATCAATAAAGAGTTAGGTTTAAGTGT
>JAYEGK010000261.1:0-1623 GCA_034716265.1 Campylobacterota bacterium | reverse complement strand
AAAATTGATACAGCACTCAAAGATAAACCTCAAAAAGAGATTCAGATGATCTATGTGATGATATTTGGAGCTATTTTTGCATTTTCATATCTACTTTTTTGGGATAGTTCCTTAGAGAAATTTATGAATAAGATTGATAAAATTAGTTCGATTACACATAAAACAAATATGGATAATATATATTTAAAGCTCAATCCTCCAACAAAAATTATTAAACTTAATCAAACAATCAAACAGTATAATGACAAAACTCTTCTATTAAAAGATAACAATGACTACATTAAACATCAAATAGAAACTATTCCATCATTAATATATGATAAAAAAATATGGGGTGAGTATCTTCACTCTATCTCAACAAGTGCAAAGATACATAATATTAAAATATTAGAGTTTCACAATAAACTTGCCGAAAATAAAGACTCTTTTGGTCACATCTTGGATATATCTATAAAATCAACAGCAGAGTATCTCGATACATTGAAATTTATTGACTCCTTAGAACAGAGTGATTTAGTTGTTGACATTCACCATATCAATATAAAAGCAGAAGATAAACTATATACAGATTTAAATATCTCTGTCTGGGGGATAACGTATTAAAATGAGAAACAGTTTAATTTTTCCTCTAATATTTTTTATCAGCTCTCTCTATGCCAATGAACTAGCATGGGTAGATAAACAGATTGAAGCTATTAAACCTCCTCGAGTTGGAGTATCAAATGAGCTGTTACTCTCTTTAGTCAATCCATTTATCTTTTTTAAAGAGAGTAACTCGACTGAGGATATAGTTGGAATAAAAGATATTACTCCTCAAAAAAAGATAATACCTAAGAAAATAGATAAAAAAAGAAGATATACTAAAAAGAGAACAAAACCAAGAACCTATTATAGTTATAAAGGGGTAACTCTTCATGCCATAATGAATAAATCTGCCTTAATTAATAGTAAATGGTATAAAATAGGCGAAAAAATTCTAGGATTTAAAATAAAATCGATAACAAGAACATCTGTTATTCTTATAAGAAAAAAGAAAACATTAATACTCTCAACAAAGAGTAAAATTAAAACATTAAATTTTAAAAAGTGATCAGGAATAGAAAAATGAAATTTATAAAAAGACCCATATATTTAGCTATAGCAACACTATTCTTATCAACACATCTAAGTGCAGATTGCTCCTATGAACTCTTTACTATCAGCTCCGTTAAAAATACAAAAATCATAGATTTTGTAGATCAATTAAGTGATGAATGTGAATTTACAATTATTATAGCAGATCCTTTAGCTGAAACTATTTTAAATAAAAAACTCAATAAAACACATATCAAAAATTTAACGATCAATGAAGTGTTTGCTATTATTATCAATGAAAACAATCTCTCCTATACCCTCAAAGATAATATCTTAAAAATCTCCTATTTAACAACAAAAACATTTACTATAGATTATATTCTCTCACAAAGGAAAGGGATGGGAAGTACAGATATCACTCTAAGCTCTCAATCAAATACACAAGATTCCTCTTCAAGTGCAGGTAGTGAAAATAAATCATCTGCTGCTCAATCAGGTATTAGTATCACAAGTAATGATGAAGTAAAATTTTGGGAGGAGTTAGACCTA
>JAYEGK010000260.1:0-1628 GCA_034716265.1 Campylobacterota bacterium | reverse complement strand
AGAGTACAGTTTAGGTCGCCGTTCACTTTTAGACCTTCTCTCTGCTCAAAATGATTTTATCGGTGCAAAATCTCAAATCATTGATGCAGAGTATGATATTTTATTTGCTAAATTTAGAGTACTCAACTCACTAGGAACATTAGTAACAACTATTATAGATAAAATAGATGCTCAATTAACTCCTACTCAAGACAGATTTCCAATAGATTTAGACAGAGATAATGATTTAGTTAGCCTAGATAATGATATATGCCGTAACTCTTTAACAGATACTATAAAAGATAGTTATGGTTGTAAATTTGCAGATAAAAATATTTTACAGATAGAGCGTTATAGTGGATTTTTATTTAATAAAGATGAGAACAATATCTCCAAAGAGACTCAATTTCAGATAGAGAGTCTTATCTATCAGATAGAACCCTATGGTTTAGAAAATATAGAGATAGAGATTCTTGGTAATGCCATCTATGATGATTTATCCAAAACAGAGCTCTTAGAACTCTCTAAGAAAAGAGCAGATAGTATAAAAATGATGTTTATCAAAGCGGGTCTATTAGAATCAAATATAGTGATTCACTCAAATGCAGATAGTTCCCCTTTAGAACTAAGTGATAATGAAGAGAAAAACAATCGTATTGATATAATCGTTAAAAAAATGAAAACTAAGAGGTAATAGATGTTAATAACAAATGCTGATAACTTGAGAATGGATGCTTTACTTGATTGCTTAGTTCTCTTTACAAAACTCTATCATAAACCCTTCTCAGCTGAAGCCTTAACCGCTGGACTCCCTATCGAACCAGGAAGAGAGTCTCCAGAACTCTTCTCTATCAATAATGCAAAAGGTCTTTTTTCACGTGCAGCTGAGAGAGCTGGATTAAAATCCTCCCTTATTAGAAGACCTCTCTCCCAAATCTCTCCTCTACAACTTCCTATGATTGTTTTACTCTCAAATCAGAGTGCCTGTATCTTAGATAAATTTAGTGAAGATGGTACTCAAGTTAAAATCATTATGCCTGCAGAGGAAGCTATTGAGCAGTGGATAGATACAGAGGATTTAGAGGATGAGTATATCGGCTTTGGATTTATGGTCAAAAAATCTTTTGAGTATACCGATGAAAACTCAAGAACCCTTCATCTACAACAAAAACATTGGTTTTGGAGTACAATTAAACTCTCTATCCCTGTCTATAAAGATGTCCTTATCGCATCACTCCTCATAAATCTTTTCGTTCTAGCCTCCCCTCTCTTTACAATGAATGTTTATGATAGAGTTGTTCCAAACAATGCAATAGAGACTCTTTGGGTTTTTGCGATAGGTGTCTCTGTTATCTATATACTCGATACATTTTTAAAATTTACAAGAACCTTTCTACTCGAGAGTGCTGCAAAGAAGAGTGATATCATTATGTCCTCTATTATATTTGAAAAAGTGTTAAACTTAAAGATGGAAAATCATCCCTCATCGGTTGGTTCATTTTCAAGTAATCTAAAGGATTTTGATTCTATTAGAGGTTTTTTAACCAATGCAACTATGGCTGCGGTTATAGACCTTCCTTTTGCTATTATCTTTCTTATTGTTATAGCGTATATTGGTGGGGCTATTGTTCTGTTTCCTTTAGCTACTA
>JAYEGK010000259.1:0-8616 GCA_034716265.1 Campylobacterota bacterium | reverse complement strand
GATAAGTGCTCAAGAGGGTACAAGAGATAGAAAAGTTATAGATAATAAGATAGAGGTTTCAAAATATTATGCTGATTTAGGGAAGGGAACAGATTATCTTTTAGAAAATATTACAGAAGATCCTATCACTGTTGAGATAGCAAAGGGTGAAATATATGCACTCGATCAAGAGGAGGAACATTATCCTGAAGCGACACATCATTTAACAATTAATGAAGATCATATCGGTATTAAAGGGGATATGGGTGGATATGATGTGATTGAGGGTCGTGTTGTAAATGGTAATATGGAAACACTTCAAGATATCGATGGTATAGATGGTGGACAGGGACGCGATATATTGCGTGCTACTGTCACAAATGGTTCTTCAGCTAGTATTCAAAATGTAGAGGAGATAGAGTTACGTTTTGCGGGAGATGATGATGCAATCCTTGACCTTGTGAATGCAACAGGGGTTGAAAAGGTATCAGTTCTTATAAGTACGGCAGAGGGTACAGTTGATAATGTTCGTAGTATCGAAAAATTTGCAGTAGCACAAACACAACAAGATATTACTTTTGATAATGGGAGTGCGGGAACTCTATATCTCGATACATCTTTTGTAGGACATCCCGCCAATACTGTTACAATAGACTTTGCAAAAAACCCAACACAAAATGCGATTATAAAATCTATCTACTCAACTTTTGAGTATGATCAGTCCGATAGTGGAAGTACACTTGCAAGTGCAGGAATAGATGTAACTGGTGCAAATACAATAGCACTTACAGCAGGAAAAGATACTATACAAAAAATTGTTGTCTCCAACTCTGGTTCGATAAACCTTGCACCTTGGGTAGGGGATCCTCCTATGCCTTTGATGTTTAAAGCTTTACAGGAGTTATCAACAGATGCGATAACGGGAGATGTAAAAGTTTATATAGATAATGAAGATGGTGCAAGTATCGGATATATTCATACAGCAGCTGGTGCAGAGGAGATATATATTCAAACAGGAGAGCATCGTTTACTTAATAATTTAACTATCAACTTAGAGGGTGGAGATGATATGCTTATTATTAAAGGAGATCATGCGAGTGTTATTCCTCAAAGTGCAAGAATAGATGGAGATGGTGGTGCTATGAACAAGTTAGTTGTAAATTCAGATATAGCTACTACTCTCGAAGATGGAGTTCAGGAGGAAGCTTTTGATGATTTTCTTATCTTTATTATTATGGATATTTTAGATGGTACTGTAGATATGACAAAGATGGATGATATGCAGATGGTTGTACTTGGAGATACATTTGAAGATGGAAGTGCTTTTAAAGGTCTAGAAGCAAATGCTTATATCACATTTACAACGGATGTTGATGATGATGGAGAGGATACAACTATAAAGTTAAGTGGTTATACAATTGAAGATAATCCGATGGATACTTACTATATCAATATGATGGGAGCTGGTGCAGATATCGATTATGGTGATGTGATTATGGATTATATTGAAACACTTAATTTTATTGCTAATGATGGTGGTAAGATGAAGATGGTAGTTCAATCCGCCAATGCAGCAACTGTTATCAATGCTTCTGGTAACTCCTATTTAGATATAGGTGACAAAGCGATTAGTAGTGTTGCTAAACTAACAGCGGGGGATTCTGGGATAGATGCAAATATTGCAGGAGCAACAGTAGATCAAGTGGTAGTTACAGGTGCTGGATGGGATATTATAGCTCTTGGTGATACATCCAATGGAGATGGTGCAAAAAACACAGCTGAAGTGGGTCGAGGAAATGATACTCTTACAGGTGGAAAGGGTGTTGATGTTGTAAATATGGATTCAGGAAATGATGAATACAAAGGTTCAGATGGAGCAGATATTATTACATTAGGACCAGGAAGAGACTCCTATAATCCTCAAAGAGTTACAAACTCACAAGGTACAGAGGTAGATATAATTCACGATTTTATAAGTGGTGAAGATATTTTTGATTTTAGAAAAGTTGTAAGAGATGCAGATAATGAAGAGGATGGTGGTAAATATATAGGAGAAGCAAATGGATATGGAGCAGTTTTAAGTTCATTGAGTGAAGAGGAAACAGGGGCAGAAGCTGTTCTTGATAGAGATAACTTTGTACTCTATGTTGATGTAAATGATGATGCCGATATAACAGATGCCGATATGACAATCGATTTAAGTGCAAATGAGGTCAAGGATCTTTCAGCATATGATTTTATATTTGAATAGCATTTTGAATTATGCTAAAATCTAAAAATTAATTGAGACAAAAGGTAAAGAATGAAAAGAGCTTTAGTAAGTGTAAGTGATAAATCAGGAATAGTTGATTTTTGTAAATCATTAGTAAAAAATGATTATGAGATTATCTCAACAGGTGGAACATATAAGAAGTTAGTTGAAGCGGGTATCAAAGCTATTGAGATTGATGAAGTTACAAAATTTCCTGAGTGTTTTGAGGGACGTGTTAAAACCTTAAACCCTTATGTTCATGGTGGTATCTTGCACCGTCGTGACAAGCAGTCACATCTTGACCAAGCTAAAGAGTTAGGTGTTGCGTCTATCGACCTTGTATGTGTAAATCTTTATCCATTTAAAGAGACTATCGAGAAGACTGATGATTTTGATGATATCATTGAAAACATTGACATCGGTGGACCCGCTATGGTTCGTTCTGCTGCTAAGAACTTTGACTCTGTAATTATTGTTACAAACGTAGAAGATTACTCTGAAGTTATAGACGCTATCGAGAATGAAAAAAACACTAAAGAGTTCAGACGTGGTTATATGATAAAAGCTTATGAACATACAGCAGCTTACGACTCTATGATAGCTAACTATATGAATGAGCGTTTCAATGAAGGTTTCGGTGAGAAACAGTTTGTTGTTGGAAGTAAAGTTATGGACAGTCGTTATGGTGAAAATCCTCATCAAAAAGGCGCGTTATATGAGTTTGACAAACACTTCTCAAATAACTTTAAAACGCTAAAAGGCGAAGCAAGTTTTAATAACCTAAATGATTTAAATGGTGCCGTTAAAATTGCCGCTGGTTTTGGCGATGAAAATGCTGTTTGTATCTCTAAACATGGTAATCCTTGTGGTTTTGCTATAAAAGATACTCTCTTAGAGGCGTATACTGAAGCACTAAAATGTGACCCAGTTTCGGCATTTGGTGGTGTTGTAGCGGTAAACGGTACTGTAAATGCTGAATTAGCTGAAAAAATGAATGAGATTTTCTTAGAAGTTGTTATCGCTGGTCGTATCACTCCTGAGGCTGGGGAGGTTTTCGCTAAGAAGAAACGCATCAAACTGTTTGAGATGGGATCTGATAAGTTAGTTCTTGCTAATGATAAAAAAGATTTCAAACATATTGATGGTGGATTTGTTTATCAAGATGCAGATATTGTTGGTGCTGATGAGGTTAAAAATGCTAAGTTGGTTTCTAAAAACGCTGCAACGGAGCAAGATATGAAAGATATGGAGATAGCTTATAAAGTAGCGTCTCTTACAAAATCTAACTGTGTTGTTTATGTGAAAAACTCTGCTATGGTAGCTGTTGGTATGGGTATGACTTCTCGCGTTGACGCTAGTCAATGTGCCTTAAAAAAAGCTAAGGATATGGGACTTGACGTAACTGGTTCTGCGTTAGCGTCTGAAGCATTCTTTCCATTTCGTGATAGTATAGACGCAGCTGCACAAGCTGGTGTTAAAAATGTAATAGAGCCTGGTGGAAGTATCAGAGATCAAGAGATTATCGATGCAGCTGATGAGTTTGGTATGAGTTTATACTTTTCTGAGGTGAGACACTTTTTACATTAAGAGTTGTCTAAAAACTAAGATTCTGAAATAAGATTCAGAATCTAGTTTTGTTAATGATGAAAACCTATAATATAGTAAGTCTTGTTATTATCAAGTTTTTTAAGTGTTACCTTAAATTTATCACTAAAATGTTTTATCTTTTCATGTGCTTCTTCTGCTAGTTCAGGAATTGAAGCTTCTACTTTAATTTTAAAATAATTTTCACTGTTTGACATCGCAACAAATGAACCATCAACTTTTAGATGATCATGTAGATCCATAATATGTTTTTCAATTTTTGTATAATCGCTAGTATTATCTATAATTTTTGCTATCTGTTGAACTAAAGCTTCATTTGGTGTATATCCTAATTGGATTAACATGGCGTCATTTTGCATATTTATATTCCTATATATTTTAAATTTGGTAAAAATAATAACAGCTTTTTGTAAATATTCAGTATTAACTCCATTTGCATATACTATAATCTGATTAATAGATTAACTTTACAAAGAGAGAAAAATATGACTGAAAATATATTAAAAAAAATCAAGCAACTGCCACCACTTCCAGAATCTGCTATGAAGATAGAAGCTGTTTATCAAGACCCAGATAGTAGTTTTAATGATATGGTTAAAATTTTAGAAAAAGACCCATTATTAACAGCTGATATTTTAAAAGCAGCAAATTCTCCACTTTATGGATTTTCTCGTGAAATAAATGCTATCAGCCAAGCTGTTGGTCTTTTTGGTATGGGAACTGTCCGTGGTTTTGCTCTTGCAAGTATTGTTAAAAAAAGTTTTAAGTTAAACTTAGCTCCTTATGGGATTAGTGATGCTATGTTTTCTGCACTTTCTAAAAAACAGCATGGATTGGTAACAGCATGGTGTATTAGAAAAGAAAATAAACTTTTAGGTGTTTTATCTCCTGCTGCATTTCTTGTGGAGATTGGTAAAGTACTTATTGCACAACAGATTATCTCTGATGAAAAAGAGGAGGAGTTTAGAGATGCTTTAGCAGAACTCCAAGATGTTGAAGCTGCTGAGAGACAAGTTGCTGGTGTTGATACTCCTGAAGTAAGTGCTACTATTTTTAAACAGTGGAAGTTTGAGAGTGGTTTAGTGGATGTTATCGCTCACTGTACAGACCCTGAAAATGCTGAACCTGAAGATGTAAAAGCTGCTGCTATCTTACATGTAGTACGTGTAGCTGTTCCTATTAATGGTGTTGTAACGGAAGATAGTGTAAAAGCTGCTAAAGAACTTATTGAAAAATATGAACTTGATATGGAAAGCTTTGATATAGCGATCGAAAACGCTAGATAGTTTCGATTTGAAATCCCTACTTATTAGACTCACTCATGGTTTGAGTGAGCAAGATATTACTAGTGATGAACTAGTAATTATCAATAACTTCCTACAAAAAAAATATATTACAAAAAAAGATAGCATCTATAAATTTAACTCAAAATATCGTGCTGGAACATTAGGTCTTGTTCAAAACAGTACAGCTTATCTTAATGTTATTGGTGAAAACGTTAAAGACCTTTTTATTGGTGAAGGCGACCTTAGCAATGCTACTGAAGGTGATCTTATCATCGCAAAAAGATTGTTGGGTAAACGAGGAACACCAAGTGCGACAATAGCTGAAATTGTTGGACGAGCACAAAGTTATAGCGTTGCTTATATTATAGAAAAAGAGAATCATAAATCTTTAGTGGATATTAAAACAGAGTTTCCTATTGGTGCTGAACTTAGCATCGAAGAGTTGGAACATTATGAACTAGGTGATATTTTTAAAGTTGATAATAAAGAAAACTCTATTATGGAAAAGTTGGGGAATATTAAAGACCCTAAAGTAGATGAGCTAATAGTTCTTGCACAGTTCAATAAACATGATGAGTTTGAAGAGGAAGTTTTAGAGATTGCTCAATCTTTCAAAGAGGTTGATGCTAAAAACTATCCTCATAGAAAAGATTTAAGAAGATTGGCTTTTTGTACAATAGATCCTGTAACTGCTAAAGATTATGATGATGCTATCTATTGGGATGAAGAAAAATCTACACTTTATGTAGCTATTGCTGATGTGAGTGAATATGTAAAAGCATTTGGAGCATTGGATAATGAGGCGATATATAGAAGTTTTTCTATCTACCTTCCTCACCGTTCTATCCCTATGCTTCCTCGTCAGTTGAGTGAGACACTCTGTTCTTTACAGCCTCACGTAGATAGGTTAGCCTATGTTTTTGAGATGCAGTTGGATAAAAACTCTTTAGAGGTAACAGAATCTAAAGTCTATGAATCGATAATTCACTCTAAAAGACGTTTTAATTATGAGGAGATTGATGATTTTTTTGCAGGAAAACTTAAAGCAAGAAATTCAAGTGAAGAGCAGATTTTTGAAGATTTGACGGCATTAAGAGTTGTCACTGAAGCTCTTAGAAAGAAACGTTTAGAGATAGGTTATGATTTTCGCTCTACGGAGTTAGAGATGAAGATAGATGACAATTCAAATATAGTAGAAACAACAGTTGCAGAGGAGACACCATCGCACTCTCTTGTAGAGGATTGTATGCTTTTAGCAAATAAGGCAGCTGCAAGTAAGTTTGAAAGAGGAATATTTAGAATTCACGAATCACCAAGTCAAACAAAAATCCAGATGCTTTATCAAGAGTTAGCAGGTATCGGTATGAATATCGATATTAAAGATACGATAAAAGAAACGATAACCGAAATTCAAAATCAAGCAAGAGATATGGATTTGGAATCGGAAGTAGATACTCTTATTATTCGTTCTCAGATGCAAGCGAGATATGCACCTTTAAACTCTGGACATTTTGGTTTAGGTTTTGAGGAGTATACACATTTTACATCACCTATTAGACGTTATTCCGATTTAATAGTGCATAGACTTTTAAAAGCTATCAATAGAGATGATACAGAAGAGGGTTCTTATGTTTTAAGAAATATAGAATCTTTGAGTATGACTATTAGTGAAAAAGAGCGAGAAGCAAGTTCTATAGAACAGGAGTTTATGGCAAGAAAATTTGCACGTTGGGCAGATAAGCATATTGGTGAAGAGTTTAAAGCAAGAGTAACTGCAACAGACCCAGAACTAAAAGCAGATCTTTTAGATGAGATTCAAGGGGCAAGACTTATTATCACTTCAAGTGAAAATATTGTTCTTTTTGAAGATATAAAAGTCAAGATAGATAGGGTAGATATTGCTAAAGCTAAAATATTTGTGAGTGTTGTTGCAAAGATAGAGGTTTAAAAAATATTTTTAATCTGAAACAAGTTTATAGCCTAAACCAGATAGATTTTTTATAAACTCTATCTCTGTCTTGGCTCTAAGCTTTTTTACTACTGTTCGTAGTGCTGTTGCACTCATCGTTTCATTAATTAAAGATATTTCAGACCAAACAAATTTACTTGCACTCAATGCTGCTATTGAAGCTGCTCGTGCTGGAGAGCATGGACGAGGTTTTGCTGTTGTTGCTGATGAGGTTAGAAAATTAGCAGAACGTACACAAAAGGCTACAAGTGAGGTGGAAATCTCTGTATCTTCATTGAAGCAAAATACTCAAGAGGTGCATGAACACTCTCAAGCTATGGAAAAACTATCGCAAAGTTCACATCAGCAAATGGATGTTTTTCAGGAAAAAATGCAGATATTAACAGAGAACTCTCACATAATATCGGAAGAAAATATAGATGTCACATATGCTGTTTTTATGGTACTTACTAAACTTGATCATCTACTGTTTAAAGCAAATGGATATAAAACAGTATTTATTGGTGAAGCGACAGGACATTTTTCATCTGAGAGTGAGTGTCGTTTAGGTAAGTGGTATTTTGAGGGAACAGGTAAGGATAAGTTTGGTAAGTGTCCAAGCTATAATAAAATGGCTATGCCACATAAAGAGGTTCATGATAATATTAAAAAAGCGGTTGATTGTGTTGAGCAAGGAACGTGTACAGAAGAGTCTCAAAATGTTATGACCTATTTCAAATCTGCAGAAAAATCCTCCATAAAAGTTATAGATAATCTAAATGCTATGCTAGAGGAGGAAAAAAATTTAAGACATAGATAAATCTTTTTCAAACAGATTAACTATTAACTACGATTTGTTATACTATTAGATTAAATAAATCTAAGCATATATGAGAAGTTGATATGAGTAAATTAAAGAAGATTTTAGTTCGTGCAAGACGCCAAGTTTTTAGTGAGATGGTTGGAAACAACCCCTCTATTTTTCAAGGTGAGGGGTATGATTTCGTAGAACTTCGTGAATATATGCCTGGTGATGATATTCGTCATATCGATTGGAATATTACTGCAAAGATGCAAACACCCTATATAAAAGTTTTTAAAGAGGAGAGAGAACTCAATGTTGTGATAGTTTCTGTTTTAAATGGAGGTGTCCACTTTGGTTCTAAAAAATTTAAACAAGAGGTGATCGCTGATATAGTTGCTCATCTTAGTTTTTCAGTCGTGAAAAATGGTGATCTCTTAAGCTCCTATATCTTTACAGATAAGATGAACTCCCATCTTAAACCCAGTAAGAAAATCAATCAAGTACAAAAAAATATCGATGAGATTTTGAGTTTTAATGCTCTTAATCAACAAGTGGATTTTAAATTTTTAGCAGATCGTTTATTTAAGCGTTTAAAGCGAAAATCTCTTATTTTAGTAGTAGGTGATTTCTTTGAGATACCAAACTTTAGAGTTTTAGCAAAAAAACATGAAGTAATAGCGATTATAGTGAGAGATAGACTTGAAGAAAATCCACCAAAAATGGGATTTTCATCTTTAGTAGA
>JAYEGK010000258.1:0-1633 GCA_034716265.1 Campylobacterota bacterium | reverse complement strand
GAAAGAGCCTTTTTACTTCTGTTAAAATAATATATCCATAAAACAAAAGCGAGTAAACTCATCCCAAGACTCATCACCTGTCCCTGTGTTATAACATCACAACACACATAACCTATCTGAGTATCTGGAGCGCGGTATATCTCTGCGATGGCTCTAAATATACCATAACTAAAGGCATAGACTAAAGCGAGTTCTCCTGAGAATTTTTTATAGTTTTTATATAAGATAATAACGATAAAAACACCAAGACCCTCCAGTATCGCTTCATAAAGTTGTGATGGATGTCTTAGAACACCATCTACTAAAATACCCCAAGGAACATCTGTTTGGCGTCCTATAAGTTCTTGATTTAGGAAGTTTCCTATACGACCAAAGATAAAAGCAAGAGGGATACTTAGTGCTATAAGATCCATAAGTTTTCCAAAATCTACTTTATGACGAGTAGAGTAGAGATATGTTCCTATAATAAACCCTATAACAGCTCCATGATAACTCATACCTCGTATACCAACAAACTCACCATTTACAAATGGATTAAATATCTGCCAAGGGTTCAGAAGATAGTAGATCGTTTGAGTATCATAAAAAAGGATATAACCTAGTCTTGCACCTAAAATAACACCTATCTCTACATAGATAAAATAAACATCAAGTTGCTCAGATTTTAGGTCAATTTTATCTTTTTTTATAAAATATTTACCTATATAAAGAGCAGTTATAAGAGCAAGAACATACATTAGTCCATACCAATGTACAGGTATAGAAAAGATATGAAATGCTATTGGGTCAAAAAGTTCATATATATTATTCCAATCATTCATCTTCTAATAAGCCTTATCCATAAGTTTAAATTGTGAACTATTAATCTCAATTATATTTTTTAGTATCTTATTATTTCCATGAGTTTGTACAGAGGTATTTGTGTCAAAAACTTTTTTATCGTAAGTTTCGACCTCATTAAATAGTGTAGTTGCTACAAAAAATAGTATCATAATGACAACGACACTTACATAAGCAAGTATATAGTTTTTTATATGACCTGATTCAAAAGGGTTTTGCATTTAATCTCTTTAGTATAAATTTAAGCGAATTATATACAAATAATGCTAATATATTTGAAAATATTAAAGGAGAATAGATGCAAACAACAACTTTTAAAGGTACAACAGTAAAATTATCGGGTCAAGAGATAAATGTAGGGGATAAAGCACCTACAGTTACAGCAACAGGAACAGACCTGAGTGATATAGTGGTTGGTGGTGCAAAAGATAAGGTACAGTTGATTATTACAGTTCCATCATTAGATACAGCTACTTGTGCAGCAGAAACAAGAAGATTTAATGTAGATGTTAATAATTTAGATATATGTGAAACAACAGTTATCTCTATGGATTTACCTTTTGCAGCAGATAGATTTTGTTCAACTGAAGGGATAGATAACTTAACAGTAGCATCGGATTATATAGATAAAGAGGTAAGTAAGGCTTACGGTATCTTAATGGCAGATAATAAGCTTGTCGGTCTGAGTGCAAGAGCTATTTTTGTAGTAGATAGAGATGGTGAAGTTACATATAAAGAGATAGTTCCTGAAGTAACAGATGAACCAAACTATGAAGCAGCTTTAGAAGCGATT
>JAYEGK010000257.1:0-1642 GCA_034716265.1 Campylobacterota bacterium | reverse complement strand
AACCTTTCCCTATTTAACTCTAGTTTATCATTTAACTGATATTCATACCCATTTTCGTGGTGCCTACAAGCTCCACACTCTCCAAAATATTTACAATCCAATTTTATTCCTTATTTTATAGAAGCAATCAAGTTGCCAATGAGAAGATTCCAACCATCAATAAGAACAAAAATAAGTATTTTAAATGGTAAGGAGATCATAACAGGTGGTAACATCATCATACCCATAGACATCAATATAGAAGCAACAACCATATCAATAACCAAAAATGGTAAAAAAAGTAAAAAGCCTATCTCAAATGCTGTTTTTAGTTCACTGATAACAAATGCTGGAATAATAATTGAAAGAGGTACATCTGCTACTGTTTTTGGATTCTCCATCTTTCTTATTCTAAAAAAAAGAGCTAAATCTTTTTCTCTTGTATTTCTTATCATAAAGTTTTTAAAAGGTAAAGTAGTTTTATCAAATGCTTCTTCATAACCTATCTTCTCTTCTATGTAGGGTTTTATACCTGTTTCGTAAGCTTTTGTTCCAACAGGTTCCATAACAAAAAATGTCAATATCATAGCAAGCATCACTAAAAGCTGTGTTGGAGGAACCTGTTGTGTTCCTAATGCTTGACGTAAAAATCCAAAAACTATAACAAAACGTGTAAATGTTGTCATAACAAGAACCATACTCGGAGCTAAAAAGAGAAGAGTTAATAAGACTAATACATTTAATGAACTTACTAACTGTTCAGGAGATTTTGGTGCATTAAGTTCAAAATTCATTGTCGGAATCTCTACTGACTCTGCACCTAAAATAGTAGTAAAAAATAACAATAGATAAAAAAATCTAAACATCAATTAGTTGCTGCTTTATCTAAAATTGATTTTTTCATTTTTCCTTCATCATCAGATTCTCCACCATAAAAATGAAGTTCAACCCTCCGATTTTTATCTCGTCCACTTTTGGTTGCATTTGTTGCTAAAGGTTTAAACTCTGCATATCCCGATGCACTGATACGATTTGGTTTTACACCATCACGTAGTAACTCTTGTAGTACCGATATAGCTCTAAAAGAGGAGAGTTCCCAATTATCTTTATAGGGACTATTCTTTCCTGGTTTACCATTGTCTGTATGACCTTGAACACTCACTTGCATACTATTTGGTAACTCCTCTATAATCAAAGCTATACGCTTTAAAAAAAGTAAAGCATCTTCATTTTCAATAGTTGCACTTCCAGCCTTGAAAAGCAGTGATGCAGGTAGCTCTATCACAAACCCATCTTGAGCATCTTCAAGAGAGATAACATCTGCACCTTTACCCTTTTCCATCATCTCATTTGAGTCCATTACAGCTTGTTGAATTCTATTTACTGACTCACTTGTTTCATCTTGAGAGTCTATAGGTGTCGACTCTAGCATCCGTTTTTTAGAAACTTCTGTTTGTGTACCACCCTCTAAAACACTCATCGCTCCAGACAGAGAACCGATAGCTTCAGAGACTTTTTTTGCATCCATACTAGACATGGAGAGTAGAAGTACAAAAAAACATAATAACAGTGACATCAAGTCACCAAAAGCTGCTAACCAAGCAGGTAAACACTCTTCACACTCTGGACATTTTTTTTTACCCATTATCTACTTCTCATTAAT
>JAYEGK010000256.1:0-1650 GCA_034716265.1 Campylobacterota bacterium | reverse complement strand
GTTCTAATTTTTCTATTTTATCGATAGTTTGGGAGAACTGAGCAGAGTGACCAGGTGTTGTTTCAAGTGTGATGTATGTATCGTTTTTTAATTTATCTAGTAGTGTGTCAAACAAAAAAAATCCTAATTCGCTATAATTGCAACATTATAACAAAGAGAGAAAAAATATATGCTAAAACTTGCTGTTTTTGATTTTGATTCTACATTAATGGATGGTGAAACGATAGACTTTTTCGCTGATGAACTAGGTATAGGTGAAGAGGTTGCTCGTATCACTGAAGAGGCGATGAGTGGACGACTTGATTTTTTTGAGTCACTCCAACAAAGAGTTGGTCTTTTAGAGGGTCTTGAGTTTTCAGTTGTTGAAAAAATTAGTCAAAATCTTCCCTATATGAAAGGTGCAGTTGAAACTATCGCTGAACTTAAACGAAGAGGTATAAAGGTTATCTGTTTTAGTGGTGGATTTAGAACTGCTACGAGTCATGCAAAAGATATATTGGGTTATGATGCAGATTTTTCAAATGTTTTACATGAAAAAGATGGAAAACTGACTGGTCTTGTAGGTGGAGATATGATGTTTTCACACTCAAAGGGTGATATGCTCGTTCGTTTACAAAATATACTTGGTGTGAGTGAAGAGGAAACATTAGTGTGTGGTGATGGAGCAAATGACCTAAGTATGTTTGCTCATGCTGGAACAAGGGTAGCATTTTGTGCAAGAGATATACTTAAAAAAGAGGCAAATATAGTTATAGAAACTAAAGATTTGACTCAGATACTAGAGAAGATATAAAGGATATATATGTTAGAAAGTACAGTATGGAGACAGTATCATAAAGAGAATAGTTTTAGAGCGATGATAAGTGAGTTTTGTGTATTAGATATAGATGATTTAATAGAAGATGATAAAGAGTTATATAGTCATTTAAAAGCAAAGCTTACAAAAAAAGAGTTAAAACTTTTTGCCATGGATTGTGCAGATATTTCAGATGAGAAACTAAAAGAGGAGTTCTCTTATAGTGATGAAGAGTTAGAAAAAGCAAAATTTAAACTTTATAAAAAACTCAAACAAGATAAAACACGTTTAAGTTTTCGTTTTAGTGCTTAAATTTGATAGAAAAATTAGTTTAATAAACTAATTTTTCCTCTTCTAAACACGCAATACCAAGCTTCATAGCCTTATCATATTTACTACCTGCATCTTCACCATAAATTAAAAAGTCTGTTTTTTTACTCACACTTCCAGATACTTTTGCCCCAAGATTTTCAAAATATTCCTTAACAACTCCACGAGATTTTCTCATAGTTCCTGTTAAAACTACTGTTTTTTCTTTGAAGGGATTTTCTTGTGCTTCTATTTTTTGAACTGGTTTGAGAGGTTGTAAAATATCTTGTAACTCTTCAATAGTAGAACCATTTACCCTTACAAACTCTAAAACAGAGTTAGCCATCTCCTCACCTATACCATCACAAGAGATTATCTCCTCTTTTGTTGCATTAACAAAACCGAAGCCAAAACTATCACTCAATGTTTTTGAAGCAACCTCTCCAATATGTTCAATCCCTAAAGAGTTTATAAAACGCCAATACTCACACCCCTTTGCATTTTGAAGTGAGTTTAAAAGGTTTTGAGACCTCTTCTCTTTAAAT
>JAYEGK010000255.1:0-1655 GCA_034716265.1 Campylobacterota bacterium | reverse complement strand
ATTTTATTTTATTTTTATAGATAATTTCTTTGTAACATTGAGTATTATACTCTCATTATATATAGCTTTTAGACTCTATAAAGTTTATAATAAATTTAAGTTAGGAAAACTTTTAAACTCAAAAGCTCTCTTTAGAAAAAGTAAACTCGGTCTTTTTATATCTCTTGCAGCTAAAGTAGCTAAAGCAAATGGAAGAGTGCATGAACTAGAGGCACAACTTATAGGGATAATGTTTGATGATATATCCGCTATTTTTCCAGATAAAAAGAAAGCAAGAGTTCTTCTACAAGAGGTTTTCAATGAAGAAAAAGATAGAGTTGATGATACAAAAGAGATAGCTCAAGCGCTAAACACAGCACTAGGTCGTAGTAAACTAGAGCGTAAACAGTTTATGAGTTTTTTGATTCAACTTGCTCTTGTTGATGGTGGGATTAGCTCAGATGAAAACAGATTATTACGAGAGATCGCATCTGAATTAAATATAAGTGATGCCGAGTACAATGCAATAATCACGAATTTTGAAAATATACTTAAAAACAAACAACCTACTATTAGTATAGAGGAAGCTTGCAATATTTTAGGTGTTAATGAAAATGATGATATGAGTACAATCAAAAAAAGTTATAGAAAACTTGTACGTCAATACCATCCAGATATTATCAAATCACAAGATAAAGATGATACATATATGGAAGAAGCAACTGCTAAAACTCAAGAGATAAATCAAGCCTATGAAATTATTAAAGAGGCGAAGAAATAACTCCATTTTCAAGATAGGATGCTTTTTTATTGTGTGCTATCTTTGTTGATTTTTCTATCTTAGTATTTATCTAATCTAAACTCTCTGTTTTAATCAGTTTTGTTCTATCCATTAATACTCTTACGATAGATTCGATGATAGGATCCATCTGTGTAGTTTTTGTATTGATATTTAAAGCTTGAGTTTTAATATCATGGAGTACCTCTTTTTTTTGATTTGTATAAAAATCTAATTCAGTATAAGTAGTTTTATTTGCATCTTTAATAGCTTTTAAATTAGCCTTAGCTCCTTGAATTATCTCGATTAATTTGTCAACCTCTTTTTGAGAAACCTGAACCTCTTTTTGAAGTTCAAAAAATTGATTGTTATAATTAGTCTGTTCTAAATAGTTTAGTTTTGATTCTAGTTCAGCATGCTGTTTATTCACAACAATAGCTTCTTTTTCAGCATCTATTATTCTCTGTTCCTCTCTATCTTTTTCCGGTTTTATATGAATTAACTTTTTATTAATAGTCTCTATTTTCATTTGAGTATCTACCAATTTTTGTTCAAATAACTCTTTTCTTCTCTTTGTACTCATCCAAAGTTTACAGATACCGATGATACTTGAGTTATTCCGCTGCTTACCATCTGCTGTTTCAAGAGAGGGTATCACATATTTTTGATCATCTATTAAAATAGTTTTTCCATTATAAAACAGTAAGAAATCATGAGCATTTATATCTTTTTCATAAATACGTTCAATCAACTCTTTTGCCATCAACTCATGAATAAAGTAAAAAAACTTTCTCATGATAAATCCACTCATACCAAGAAGATAATCATTTTCAAGTTCGATATAGTTTTTTAGCTCTTTATTTATTCTCATCGCTGTATCTTTTTGAAAGATAAGAGA
>JAYEGK010000254.1:0-1656 GCA_034716265.1 Campylobacterota bacterium | reverse complement strand
GCATAGCTGTTCCTGAAACTAGCTCTTTTAAAATATTTTGACCTATATTTGATTTTAAAAACATATAGAGTTCAATAGCTTGATCTTTATGCTCTATACTCTCTTTTTTAATATCGTATAATCTAACAATCACATTTGCTTGAGATACTATAATATCATTTTTATCGCTAGAAAGCTTATCAAAGATAGCTACCTTACCTATTGTTCCTTTTGTACTTACAAGAATATCAAACTTTTCCAATTTATAGATTTGAAGTTTTCTCTCCTGTGTTTTTATTCTTTTTAATTTATTATGATTTGAGGAGAGTGTAAAACCAGATTCTGTAAAATCAGAGGGAGCCAACTCATATATAATTCTTCCCTCATCTTCATTACTAAAAAGTTGAGATTTTCTTACATTTGCTATCGATTGAAGCTCTCTTACCTTGTAAGATAAAAGATGTTTTTTTATCTCACTTGATTCTTGAGACTTGATATATCTGTCGATAGCAAAAGAGTATTTATTATTTTTAATCTCTTCATTAGAGATATTTGCAGATATATTTTGAATCTCTTTAGAGTTTTGATATATATCAAGAATAGTATCAAAGTTGCTAAGGATAACTTTACGTCCATCTTTTTTTAAAAAGCGAGAGTCTTTAAGATTGATGAATTGTACTTTATCATCTGTTTTTTGTTTATTGATTATTATAATAGTTGTTTCAATCGATGTGTTTGAGTTAAGATTGGGTGCTAGTTGGATAATAGCTTCGAGATAATTTTTTTTGATTAAATTTTCTCTAAATTTCTCTTCTGAACCACTTCTATAAGTAAAACCTACGGGCATATAGAGAATAGCTTGATTTTTTGTTTGAGAGAGTGTATGTTCTGCAGATGCTATGTCTAAAATTATCCCTTTATGGTAGTGAAATCTATTAAATTTATCGCTATCTAAATCTATATGGTGAGTATCCTCTTTTCTTCCAAATGGTAAAAATAAAATTGAACTATCAAACTGTTCTAAAAGGTGAGGAGCAGTTTTATTGATAAAAGAGGGATCTGTTAATGGTTCACTATCTCTGTATGTTATATCTGTATTGTTAAGTATATTGAGTAGTTCAGGAATAAGAGAGCTATTTTTAACCTCATGGTATACCTTTTTATTATCGATATAGTGGAGAGATTCTAAATTATTGATAAAAGGGATATAAAGTGTTTTAGAGTTTTCATTAATGAGCCTACCTGTTAACTTAGCAATACTTGAATCTATATAGAGTTCATTGTTCTTTTTTGAATTTTTATTAATATATTCATGGATGAGCTTAAAACCGATAGAAACATAGGGTAGAGACTCTGTAGCATTTATAAGATTACACAGTTGAATAAGATCACTATTTTGTAATGGTGATGTGGAGTTTTTGAGTAAAGATATATCATTTAAAAGAAAAAGTTGAACAAATACCAGTTCAGATTTAATCTCCTCTAAAATAGAGTAAAATTTATCTACCTCTATCTTTGCATTATAAAAATTTTCAAAACTAAATTTCCCCTTTATATCATCAGAAGATTTTTTCCATGCCATCAGTATATAGAGAAGATAAAGAGCCTCCTCTCTATGTTCACACTCTAGTTTTAACTTTTTTATATTTTTAATAAACTCTATCTCATTCAATCTAT
>JAYEGK010000253.1:0-67949 GCA_034716265.1 Campylobacterota bacterium | reverse complement strand
AATATTGAGTACTAACACTTGCAGAGGATAATTAACTTGAATAGCAGCTAAACCTATTCCATTTGTATTGATCATCATCGGATTCATCGCATCTAAAAGCTGATGAAGTTTCAGATCAAAATCTTCGATTTTTTTCGATTTCTCTTTTAATGTTTTATTTGGGTATTCAACAATTTTTAAATTCATTTTTTTCTCTATTTTTTAAATAATAGCATAATCTAAACTATCATCTTCGTAGGCTTTTTCTATTCCATCCATAGCTTTTACTATAATCTCTTCAACTGAATTACTAATATTAATATCAGCAATCCCTATCGATATTTTCAACTGCATCTCTCTATCGGCAATAAATATATTAGAGTCTGATACAAGATCACAAAGTCTTGCACTTGTTCTTTTTGCATTTTCTATATCTGTATGCTGTAAAAGCATCGCAAATTTTCCATCACCATAATAAGCCACAAGGTCACTTCTTCGTGAAGTTTTTAGCAGTAACCTTGCAATTATTTTAGTCATATGGAGAATCTCTTTAGCATTTTTAACAGAGGAGACTAACTCTCTAGAGAGCTCTATAAATATTAATGAACTTGGATGGTTTAATTTCTTAATCGAAACGATCTCCCTTGTTATTCTATTTATAAGATAACGTTTATTATAAACACCAAACTGATTATCAAAGATTGTTTCATTTTCCACACTTCTGACTATCGATGCTGTAGACTCATACACTTTTTTCATACTACTGTTTTGTTTTTGCAAAATAGTATTTAACTTCGACATATCTGTTTCAATAAGAAAAAATACACCCGATTTAGCTACCAAATCATTGTTGTTATTTAACTCTTTTTTTCTTTTATCGATAATCTTCATCATAAGAGAGATATTTTTATAAAGATTTGCTGTAATATTTAACATATTTTTAACAGAAGAAAATCCCTGTTTTAAATTTTTTTCAAGTAGAATTATATTTTCATCATTACTACTATGCTCTTCGAGTTCGAGCATTGTACTTACCTCTTTTTTAAAATTTTCACTTTTATTTTCTAAAAGTCTATCAAAATAGAGAGCAAAATTGTTTGGTGTTACTGGTAAACCATCACCAATAAGAGAGTTGATAACCTCTTGTGAATAGCTATCTATTCCTGAAGAGGGAGTATTTACTATACCTGAATCTTTACTTTCACTATCTTTTACTTTTGTAGAAGAGGCTGTATGTTTAAAGTCAAGCGATTTTTTTGCTTTCTCTTCATAATACTTCTTGTTGTGTAAAGTTTCAGACATAATATCTTCCTTCTAATCTTTATTTTTAATTAATACTTCATCAATCATTCCATACTCTTGAGACTCTTTAGCACTCATAAAGTTATCACGATCTGTATCTTTTTCTATTCTTTTTACAGTTTGACCTGTATTTTTTGATAAAATAGAGTTTAGCTCTTTTTTCATACGAAGAATCTCTTCAGCTTGAATAGCGATATCTGTTGCTTGTCCTTGAGCTCCACCTAATGGTTGATGAATCATAATACGAGCATGAGTTAAAGCATAACGTTTACCCTTCTCTCCTGCACTCAATAAAAAAGCACCCATTGAAGCAGCTTGACCTATACAGATAGTTGAAACATCTGGGCGAATATAGTTCATAGTATCAAAGATAGCCATTCCCGCTGTTACAACTCCACCAGGAGAGTTGATGTAGAAATAGATATCTTTTTCAGGATCTTCAGCTTCAAGAAAAAGCAACTGTGCAACTATTGTAGAAGCAACTTGGTCGTTCACCTCTCCACTTAGCATCACAATTCTATCTTTTAAAAGACGAGAGTAGATATCATAGGAACGCTCACCACGTCCTGTTTTTTCTACTACATAAGGGATATAACTCATTCTCTATACGTCTTTTATCTTAGCATTTAAAAGTCCAGAAAGAACCTTATCTTCTACCATTGACATCTGGATTGCAGGAATATATCCAGCTTCTTTATATTGCTCATATGTTTTTTGAGGATCTTGACCTGTTTGCATCGCTTCATAGTAGATAGTTTGCATAACTTCTTGCTCCTCTACTTTTACGTTTTGATCTTGTGCTAAAGAGTCGATAATAAAAGTAGCTCTTACACTTCTAGCAGCTTCTTCACGGAAAGTTTCACGAAGTTGAGTTAGTTTCTCTGCATTTTCACGAAGCTCTTTAATCTCATCTTCACTCATAGTACCAGCTTTTTTGTTTAGTGCCATATCTATCTCTTGCTCAACAACAAACTCTGGTAGATCAAATTTAAAAGTTTCTACAAATTTTTCTAAAAGTGCTGGTTTCTTTTCATCATTATAAAGTTTCCCTAACTCTTCACCTTCGATTTGAGCAGTAACCTGTTTTTTTAACTCAGCTAAATCTGCATCCTCATCCCCAGGAATCAGTTTTTTTGCTAACTCATCATCGATAACAACTTCACCTTTAGTTTGGATAGCATTAAGGTTTACTTTGAACTCAGCATCTTTAGAAGCTAAATCTCCACCATAGTTTTCTGGAAAAGTAACTTTAATAATCTTCTCGTCACCCTTTTTCATACCGATCATCTGATCTTCAAAACCTGGAATAAATTGACCAGAACCGATAACTAGAGAGAAATCTTGTGCTGCTCCACCCTTAAATAGTTCACCATCAACTCTACCTTCAAAATCAAACTTCGCTGAATCATCTTTAACTAACTCTCTATCCTCTTCAATATCTATCATAGGTGTTTGAGAAGCTGCTAAATCTTTGATTCTTGTTTCAATAGCTTCTTCAGTTGCAACTGGCTTATCAAACTCTTCAACTAAATTTGCATAATCACCCATATCGATAACTGGACGCATAGCAATTTTAACAGCTACATCTATCTTCTCAGCTGATTTATCAAACTTAGAGATATTTGGCTCACCAATTAATGAATCATTATCGATCTCCATCTCAGATAAACCTTTATTTAAAACTTCACGTAATGCTTCAGCTTCAGCATCTTCAACAAGTTTTTGACCATACTGTTTTTTAATAGTAGCAACAGGAACTTTACCTTTACGAAAACCATCTACTTTAGCCGTTTTAGTAAGTTGTTTAGCAATTTTTTCTACTTTAGCATTTACTTCGTCCATTGAGATTGTAGCAGTAATCTCAGCATTTGCACCATCAATTTTGTTAGATATAATTTCCATCTGTTTCCTTTAGTTTATCATACTTAAGTTATTATTTTATAACTATTATTTTTGGCAATACTACCAAAAATCTACTTTTATCTAGCTTTTACAAAGTTTAGATTTATAGTTAAGTATAAGTATCCAAACTACTGCAATATCTATCATCACATCGGCGAAATTAAACACAGCAAAATTAAATCCACAATGCCAATAGACCATATCAACAACACCACCATGAATAAATCTATCATATATATTGGAGATTGCTCCACCGAGTAAAAGTCCTGCTGGAAATGCATAGCACAGCTCTTTAAGATAAAAAATATACCCTAAAACAGCCATAACAATTACAATCTGAATATATTTAAGCCACTCATCTAAAAAAGCAAACATCGAAAATGCAACACCTTTATTATAAACAAGTATCAGATCTATACACTCTGTGTAATATCTAAAACCATCGACAAAGAGCATTTTAATATTTTGATCAACTATAAATACACCTACTAAACTAAATAGAAGAATAAGAGCTAAACGAATATTTGTATTATGCATTTAAAGATTTTTGAAAGAACCCTACAACATCATCCATTTTACTCTTTATTATCACTCCTTTTTTACACTCCAGCAAAATTCTTAATTTATTTTCTGTTCCAGAGTAACGAACAAGATGACGAATATTATTTTCCTCTAAATCTTTTAAGATCGTCTCCAATCCATCAAGCTCATCTAATGGTTTTTTTACATTTACCTTTATGTTCACTAACTGTTGAGGATAAAGTTTAAATGGACGAAGAACCTCTGATGCCTTTTTATTTTTGCCTAATAAAAGAGCTAATGTTTGAAGTGCTGCTACAAGACCATCTCCAGTCTTTGCAAAATCACTTATAATAATATGTCCACTCTGCTCACCACCAAAGTTAATCCCCTCTTTTTTCATCATCTCCAATACATTCTTATCACCAACACTTGAACGGTGTAGCTCTAAACCGTTACTCTGCATATAATCAGATAATCCCTCATTACTCATAACAGTAGAAACGATAGCACCACCTTTGAGCGTACCCTGTTCATGCATATGAACACCTAATGCACCTAGAAGTTGATCACCATCAACCATCTCACCATTTTCATCTACTACAACTAATCTATCTGCATCACCATCAAGTGCTATACCTATATCTGCTCTATATTTTCTTACACTATCACTAAGATCTTTTGTATGGAGTGTTCCACATTTTTCATTAATATTAAAACCATCTGGTTTATCATGTAAAACAATAACATCAGCACCCAACTCCTCTAAGACTGTTGGACCAACCTTATATCCTGCACCGTTAGCAGTATCAAGTACAATTCTCATACCTTGAAGTGTCATCTCAACAGGAAAAGAGTTTTTCAACTGAACAATATAACGACCCAACACATCATCAATCCTTTTTGCTTTACCGATATTTCTACCTGTCACTTGTGCCTCTTGAAGTTGCTCCTCATCAAAATATATATCTTCTATCTTTTTTTCTATATCTAAAGATAATTTATCACCATGTGCATTAAAAAATTTAATCCCATTATCTTCAAAATCATTATGAGAAGCACTAATCATAATACCTGCATCACATCTCATATTTTCTGTAATATATGCGATAGCAGGTGTTGGCATAGGTCCAACTTGAATAACATCATATCCAATAGCTGTAAGCCCTGTTACAATAGCATTTTCTATCATATAACCACTACGTCTTGTGTCTTTACCTACTAATATTCTCATACTTTTAGCAGTGTCACCTGATTTAAAACATATTCCTGCTGCCATTGCAATTTTCATCGCTATCTCTGCTGTTAGAAAAGAGCCAGCTTCACCCCGTACACCATCTGTTCCAAATAGTTTCATAAGTTATATTCCTATATTAAAGTGGCATATTTTAACACCCATTAACTTAATTTTAATTATGTTTAAGCTATTATTGCGCACTAAAAATTTCATTAAAAAGGACTCATTAATGGCAAATCACAAGTCATCAATCAAGAGAATTCGTCAAACTATCGTTCGTACTGAGCGTAACCGTTTTTACAGAACTCGTCTTAAAAATATCGTTAAAACTGTAACAACAGCAGTAGAAGCTGGTAACAAAGAGGAAGCTACTGCAGCATTTAAAGTTGCTAATCAACAGATTCACAAATTTGTAAGCAAAGGTATCTTAAAAAAGAATACTGCAGCTAGAAAAGTTAGTCGTCTACACAAATCTGTAAACGCTATATAGCTAGAGCATAAATTATGCTAGCAGATAAACTTACACCGTTTATCAACCGCTATAATGAACTTAGCGATCTGCTAAGTTCACCTGACATCACTTCTGACATCAAACGGATGACAGACCTCTCCAAAGAGCAATCAAATCTTTTACCAATCGTCGAAAAAGCTAAAGAGTATCAAACTCTGATATCTGATATTGCAGATACAAAAGAGATGCTTAGTGATGCTGAAATGGGCGATATGGCAAAAGAGGAGCTTAAAGAGCTTGAACCTCAAAAACCAGAACTAGAAGAGGAGATTAAGATGCTTCTGCTTCCAAAAGATCCAAATGATGATAGAAATATCATTGTAGAACTTCGTGCTGGTGCTGGTGGTGATGAGGCTGCTATCTTTGTTGGAGATCTATTTGATGCCTATACTCGTTATGCAGACCTAAGAGGATGGAAGATTGAGCTTATAAGTACTTCTCCATCTGATTCGGGTGGGTACAAAGAGGTAACAGCACTTATTAAGGGTGAGCAGGTTTATAGTCGGTTGAAATATGAGGGTGGAACACATAGAGTACAACGTGTTCCATCAACAGAGTCTCAAGGACGTGTTCATACATCAGCAATTACAGTAGCAGTTATGCCTGAAGTTGATGATGTTGAAGTTGTTATTGAAGATAAAGATTTAAAGATAGACGTTATGCGTTCATCTGGTTGTGGGGGTCAGTCGGTAAATACTACCGATTCGGCTGTTAGGATTACTCACTTACCATCAGGTATAGTAGTAACCAATCAAGACCAAAAATCACAACATAAAAACCGTGAAAAAGCGATGAAAGTTCTTAAAGCTAGACTTTATGACCTTCAGATGCAAGAGCAACAATCTGAAAATGCAGCAGAACGTGCAGCACAAGTAGGAACTGGAGATAGAAGTGGTCGTATCCGTACGTACAACTATCCTCAAAATCGTATGAGTGACCACAGAATAAATCTTACACTCTACCGTTTAAACGAAATTATGAGTGGTGGACTTCTTGATGAAGTCGTTGAACCTCTTATAACTGACCATCAAGCAAAAATAGTTGAGGCTGCTGGACTTTAGGTCTGGTGGTTTTTACAACTTTAATACCCTCTCAAAAGATTATTCAAACTCTGTTTTTTCAAAGTTCTATAAATATCAAAATCACTATCTATACTTACGATATTTTTAATATATTCTTTATCTGCTATATACATCAAAGTAGCATCAGCTAAATCCATAGGAATATCAAGATATTTTTCCATCATTACACGAATATTTGCAATCTCATCTTGTGAGATATTGTATATCTCGATACCACCAATTTCTATCCATTTTAAAAAGTCAATTTGGACTTTAAGATGAAAATCTAACATATGTGAAACTTCAGTTATTACTGCCCAAGATGTAACAAGATTCCCTTTAAATTTTTTTAGAAATGCTAAAACTTGATAATGATATTTATCACTTTTATCGAATAATGCGATTATAGGTCCACTATCAATGATTGTTTTTTGCATTTAATTTCTCTGTTAACCTTTGTTTATATGTTTGAGAAAGATTTCCCTCTTCACTTGAATAGTTTCCAAAAAGTTCACTTCCCAATTCATAAGAACTTTTTTCTTTAGATTTTTCTTTTAACATATTAAAATAGTAATCCAAAGAATCTTTAATAATTTGACTTTTAGATATTTTTTTTTCTTGTGATAAAAATTTTAATTGATTTTCCATATTGTAATCTAGTCTAACTGAGAGCATAATTTTTCCTTTTATAAATTGTATTACGGATTGTATCACAAATTATATTATATTTATTCAATAATAAAGGTCTGGTGGTTCTTACACTCTCCTCTCCATCTTAAACATTTTACCCTCTTAGAAAACTTCGTAATAAATTTCGTTATTAATGCTTGATCCATGTGCCGTGAAGCTGTCTCTTTATCCGACATAGATAGATTATCAGTATTATATACTTTAATAAAATTATATATTCTTTAACTAAAAAATATATAATCATATCAAATATGGTATGATTATCTCTCTTTATCGTTTCATTTTTCACTATAATTATAAAACAAGGATGGTATTTTTATGAAAAGATGGATATGGGAACAAGATAATTATCCAAATTTTACCTACGACATAAAACTATACTATCCAAATTAGTCAAGACAACTTTTTCAAAAATCTAATTCCTATAAGCACCTGTTACCTTACGCTACATTTTCACTAGCTTTAGTGTAGTTTTCATTATTAATCTTCAAATTTAATGAACAGCAACTTTAGAAGCTAACACACTCTGCACATAAGCATTAAGCGACATCCCAGCTTTTAGTGCTTCTTTAAAAAGAGTTTTATGCAACTGAGGATCTATTCTAACATTAAAAACACCTTTATATGCTTTTTGTGGTTCTCTTCCTAACTCTTTACATGTAGCAATATAATCATCAACTACACTTTTAAAATTATCCTCTAACTCTAAAGCAGAATCAGCTTCAAATGTTACTAAATCATCTATCATCTCTATCTTTCCAAAAAATAGCTTATCTTCTAAAGAATATTCAATAGAACCTAGATAACCATTATATTCAATGATATTAGACATCACATACCTCTTTGAGTTTTATTTGAATCTCTTGTTTCTGTAATACAGGGGAATTCTCTCTTTTAGAGAGGGTGATTAGTTACAAAATTTTAATTAATTTTCCATATTGTAATCTAGTCTAACTGAGAGCATAATTTTTCCTTTTATAAATTGTATTATATTTATTCAATAAGAACAAGCTATCATATCCTTTCTATAAAACTATAAAAGGTTCTCAGATGCAAAATAACAAACCCTTTATATATCTCCTAATCTTTGCAATGCTCTTATGGGGTGGAGGTTGGAGTGCCCTTAAGATTTTAACTGTTGATCTTTCAGTTGAGATTATTCTCTTTTGGCGATTCTTTTTTATGAGTGTAGCTTTTATTCCTATACTCTACTTTTTTCATAAACCTCTCTCTTTGAAAAAATCGAGTATAAAATATATCTTAGCTAGTTCTGTTTTAAATATCCTGTTTATGCTGTTTTCATTTTTTGGTATTAAAGATGGTTTTGCTGGTGGGGGGAGTGTTATTATCACTACTTTAACTCCTGTTATGACATTTTTATTGGTTGCTCTTATCTTTAGAAAGAGAGTTCAAAATTTTCAATATATTGGAGTGTTTTTAGGGATAATAGGTGGCATTATTATGCTCCAACTCAACTCCCTAGAACATTTTTTAAATAGCTCTAATATCTATTTTTTATTATCTGCTATCACTTGGGCAGGAGTGACTATCCTTGCACAACATTCACATAAACATATCGATCCTATCCATTATAGTTTCATCATCGCAGTTATAGCTACCATAACTACTTTTATATATGGACAGAGTTCAAATCTTTTAGTTGTATTTGAGCAAGATAGTCGATTTTGGATAGCTTTGATATATTTAGCTGTTTTTGGTCAAGCTGTTGCTACTACTATCTTTTTTATCGCCTCTGGAAAATTAGGAAGTGAAATAACTAGCTCTTTTATGTTTCTTGTTCCCCTATTTGCTCTTTTTATCGCTTGGATAGTTTTAGGAGAGGTGATGCAAACACATATAGTGATAGGTGGATTTATAAGTATAGTAGCTGTACTTTTTATAAACCACTCAACTCTGATTGGCAAGGGACACAGTAAAGAGACTCAGGAATAATCATCAAACGTCCAACTAAAATCTCCTCATCACACTCTTTACATACTCCATAATCATCTTTATCGATTTTACTCAAAGCGTATTTGAGTTTGTTAAGCTTTATCTCTGATTGTTGTAGAGTTGTTGCACTTACCTCCTGTTCGACTATCATCTCATCACGAAGTTGACAACCCAAAGCACAATCAGGTGCTATCGGTTTTGTGAACTCTGCAAGAGCCTCTATTGTTTTTTCAATATCTTCTATATCTTGAAGAATTTTTGTTTTTATCTTCTGTTTTTGCTCCTGATTCATAATAAACTAAGCCCTACCTTTGCCTTTTCATTATCGATAGAAACAACCTCTATTCGAGGAAGATATTGGTTAAGGGATAAAACTTCAAGAGGATGCTTTACCCTTTTTTCACTCATTTTAGAGATATGAATCATCCCATCATTTTTCAAACCGATATCTACAAATGCACCAAAATCGGTAATATTACGAACAACACCAGAGATAAAAGAACCCTCTTTTAACATCTTAATATCTGTAACTCCCTCTTTAAATGGAATAGGAGGTAACTCTTCACGAGGGTCAAATCCAGGTTTTTGTAGCTCTTTTATAATATCCTTGAGTGTTTGTACTCCAACATTTAAAAGTATCGCTTGTGCATCAACATCTATCTTATCTAGTTCTAAAGCATCTATTTTTTTTGCTATATCATAACTCTCAGGATGAATCCCACTATTATCAAAAACTCTCTGTCCATCTTTAATACGGATAAATCCAGCAGATTGTTCATAAGCTTTTCTTCCTAAACCCTTCACTTTTAAGAGTTGACTTTTTGTTGTGAAGTTACCATTTTCATTACGATACTCTATAATATTTTTAGCTATCTTCAAACCTATCCCTGCGATATGAGAAAGAAGTGAAGCGGAAGCTGAATTGATATCTACTCCCACTCTATTTACTAAGTCACCTGTTATATCATTGAGTTTTTTCTCTAAAAGTTTTTGATCAACATCATGCTGATACTGTCCGATACCTAAAGATTTTGGGTCGATTTTTACTAAAGTAGCCATCGGGTCACGAAGTCGTTGTGCTATGGAGATAGCTCCTCTTATCGTTACATCAAGATGGGGATACTCCTCTTGAGCAAGTTTTGAAGCGGAGTAAACAGATGCTCCCGCTTCACTTACTACTGTATAATTTAAATTGCTATTTTCCTCTTTATTTAAACGAGCAAAAAACTCTTGTGTCTCTCGTGAACCTGTTCCATTTCCGATAGCAACACCATTAATATTATATTTTTTATTAAGTGCTAAAACTTCTCTTTTTGAACCCTCATAATCTTTTTTAGGTTGTGTAGGATAGATAACAGCGGACGCTAAATAGTTACCATTTTCATCGATAACAGCTAACTTACAACCACTCACAAAGGCGGGATCAACACCTAAAATAACACGAGAAGTTACAGGTGGAGTCATCAAGAGTTGATTAAGATTTTTACCAAAAATAGCTATCGCAGAGTTATCTGCTTTTTGTTTTAGTTCACTATGAAGTTCTCGCTCTAAAGATGGAAAAAGTAAACGTTTAAGACCATCTTTATAGGCATCAAAAAGAAGAGTTTTAGAGCTTGAGGCATTAGGAGCTATTTTATACTGTTTTATATTCTCCTCTATACGCTCTATATCGATAGTTATTTTAACAGAGAGTTCCCTCTCTTTTACACCACGCATAATAGCAAGATAACGATGAGAGGGAATATACGCTACTTTTTCAGATTTTCCTACAAGGTTTTTAAATGTTCCATTTTCATTAAATTTTTTACTTTTTTTCACCTCAATATTTCCAAAACGAAGCATAGAGTTACGAATAGCTTCACGCTCCCTAGGAAGATCAGCATAACGTTCCGCTAAAATATCTTGCGCACCTTTTATAGCTTCATCGATCGAACTCACATCCCCTTTTAAAAACTTTTTAGCTTTAGATCTAAACTCATCTAATGAAAGCATCGCTTTTTGAAGAGTATCTGCTAAAGGCGTTAAACCTTTTGTCATAGCGGTAGTAGCACGAGTGTTTTTCTTCTCTTTAAAGGGTCTATAAATATCTTCAAGTTCACGAAGAGTTTGAGCATCCTCTATACTCTTTTTTATATTTTCTGAGAGAGTAGCTCTTTGATCAATAAGACGAGACACCTCCTCTTTACGTTCAAGAAGCTTTTGAGAGGAGTTATAAACTGTTTCAAAATCACGAAGTGTTTCATCATCAGCTCCACCTGTCATCTCCTTTCTATATCGAGCTATAAAAGGGATAGTTGCACCATCATTTAAAAGTTTTAATATATTGGTAATATACTCTTTTTTTAAAGCTGTTTTTTTTGTTAGTAATTCTGTTAGTGTTTGCATATTTTTTCTTTATAATGAGAGTTAAGTGGATAGAGTAGTTTAAAGATGGTGGACAGCTAGGGATTCGAACCCTAGATAGGTTACCCTATACCCGCGTTCCAGGCGAGCGCCTTCGACCACTCGGCCAGCTGTCCTTAAAAGATCTGTATTCTACCTTTTTAATCCTTAATATCAACCATTTCACCTCTTAAAGAGGAGCAAATTTGATCAATATTTTTCTTATTTACAATACACTCTAAATTTGAGGAACCTGACAATGAAGAGGATATAATTATCTCATCTTCAGCAGATATTACTATAGTTGGAATATCTATATTCTCTTTTTCCATAAACTCTAATACCTCTGAACTGATACCATCTGTTAAGAAAAAATCTAAGATAACAAAATCATAACTATTTTCAGTTAAAAGTTTTTTTGCTTTGTTTACCGTATCTGTTATAATCATATTATGTGTATTTATTAGGTGTTCTATCAATATCTTTTGATAGTTCTCACTATCCTCTACAATCAAGATACTTGGTGCATCTTTAGGTGCTTCATTTACACTATATGTGTGTGATTCTATCATAGGGGTTGTTATAGAGATAAAAAAACTACTCCCTTTTCCCTCTTCACTCTCAACCCAAATTTTTCCATTATGAAGATCTTCGATGATTTTTTTACTTATCATCAACCCTAATCCTGTTCCTTTATGCTCTTTTTGATAACTATTTTCAACTTGTGAAAATGCTTGAAATAGTTTTCCGATAGAAAATTGAGAAAGACCGATACCATTATCTTTTACTTCAAAAATGTACCGATGCTTATCTGCATTATATTCGATACTTAAACTTACTTCACCATTTTCGTGTGTAAACTTAATAGCGTTTGTTAAAAAGTTTATAAGAACTTGTTTAAAAAGCACTTTATCTATATAAAGATTTAACGAAATTATATTTGGCATCTTTAGATCTATATTTTTTTGCTGGGCTAAAGGTGATGTAAGTGTTTCTACTTCACTTAAAACATCAGATATATTACTCAAACTTGGGTTAAACTGCATCTTACCCGCTTCAAGTTTTGCAAAATCTAAAATTGTATTTACCAGCTCTAGAAGGTTATTTCCTGCAATATTTATCTTTTCTACATATTTTTTAACATTTGGTGGTGTATCTTTTTTTATCATTAAAATTTGAGAAAAACCTGTAATAGCATTTAATGGTGTACGAAGTTCATGAGACATATTTGCCAAAAACATATCCTTAGACTTATTTGCACTCTCCGCTTTATCTGCAAATTTAATAAGAGATATCTCTCTTTCTGTAACAGAGAGATGTAGATCTAGTACCTCTAAAAGTAGATTTATCATCTCCATAAGATAACTACTGTTATGTCCATCTTTAAGTTTAATACCTATAAAAATATTTTGAATCTTATATCTAATCTGTTTTACAATAGTAAAACCTATTCCAAAATTGTTTTCACTATGTACCTCTATATCGTTAATAGCCCAACTTAATTCAGATATGATAGTCTCTTTAATCATCTTATTAAGTGTTTTTTCCAAACCATCTTTTTCAAACTCTTGGAGATCTTTATGATAAAAAAGTTCTGTCATATTTTTCATCGCATTTATACTAGAGTTAAGTGCTAGTTGACCATCCTCTAAAGAGTTTTGAAGAGAGTTGTCTAGTATTTTATGAAGAGTATCTGTTAAGGTCTTTAAGCTTTCATAGTTTTTTGTAATTTTTTGAGAATCTTTATTTTCCATCGATTCTTTGAGTTGTAAAAACTTAATATACCAACTATGATGGATATCTTTTATCTCTGTATTGTTAAATCCTAAAATATACTCATATCTCTCTTCTTGAGATATAGTATCAATAATCTTTCCAAATGTAGAGTTAGTTGCGCTCTTTTCTATCTCAGGAAGTAATGATATATCCTGCATCGAAACAGCCATAGATATTTTTTTCATATTGAGTTTATGAAGATTAAAACCTATATGGAGTTCATTTTGTATATTGATTACTTGTGATTCATTTCTATTAATATTTTTATCTTTTTCAATATAATATCCATCATTCATTAGATGCTCAATTAAACGAAGTAGTTTTGTTAAGAGTATCTTATGTTGATTTACTATCTCATTTACTTCTGACATCTTATTTACTATCTCATTAATAGCCCAAAAACCATAACTCACTTTTGCCGGATCTAGTTTAATAGAGTAGTGAATAGAACCTATAAAATGAATTTTTTTAACATAAAGCTCATCAACTGGCTCAACCAATACAAATGCTAAAAATGTTTTAATCTTTTTTAGTAACATAGTGCCATCTGTATGTGCTAAATAAACACTAAGATAGGGATTGTTGAGAAGATAGTCTGTTGCAAAATCGTTAATAATAATATCACTTAATGAGTGTGCAAACTCTCTAAAGCACTCTCTTGAATCTAAATCTTCTTTAGAAAGAAAAAAACTATTTAATAATGTATCTATCTCTTTTTGTTTCATAATTTATATCTTTAAAGGTTTTTTTTTATTGTTAGTTCTAGTTGATTCATATCGATAGGCTTAGATATATAGTCACTAAAACCATGCATTAAAATCCTCTCCTTATCCCCATTAACAGCAAGGGCAGTTACGGCAATAATAGGTTTATCAAAGTTATATTCAGTTCTTAATGCTGTATACAATGAAAACCCATCCATCTCTGGCATATCAATATCACTTAAAATAAGGTCATACTCTTCAAGTTTAAGCATTAAAACCTCTTTTGCACTCTCATAAACCTCAATCGTAGCATCTTCAAAAACTATTTCAAGCATATCTTCCATAACCATTCGATTGAGTTCATTATCATCTACAAAAACTATTTTCATCTACTTTTTTCCATTTATTATTTCCATAATACTGTGCGCATTATCATCATCTTTGTACTGTTCTTTTATTTCCAAAAATTTATCTATATTATTTAGAAAAAGTTCTATTAAGTGTGGATCAAAATGTGTTCCAGAGTCTGTTTTCATAATAGATAAAACTTTATCCAGAGGCATAGGTTCTTTATAACAACGTTTTGAACTCAATGCATCAAAAACATCAGCTATAGCCACTATCCGAGCATAATGATGTATCTCTTCACCTTTTAGATTGTGTGGATACCCTTTTCCATCCCATCTCTCATGATGTTGTAGGGCGATAATATGACCCGCTTTTAAAACAGGAAACTCATCTGCTCCTTCAAGCATCTTTGCACCAAGTTCAGCATGCATCTTCATTGTCTCAAACTCATCATCAACAAATCTACCAGGTTTTAAAAGTATTTTATCTGGAATACCAACCTTTCCAATATCGTGAAGAGGCGCGGCATAGAGAACTAACTCACACTCATCATCATCAAGTCCATCAAGAGATGCTAAAAGTTTTGAATAGTGACTCATTCTTTTAATATGTCCACCTGTTTCTAGATCTCTAAACTCACTAGCACGACCCAATCGAATAGAGATTTCAAACTCTGTTTTTTTTGCCATTTTTAGTGCAGTTTGAAGATCTTTTGTTCTCTCTTTTACCTGCTCTTCTAAGATATGTTGCTGATTTTCTATCTGTTTATGATATTTATTCATTTTTGCATAGTTAAGTGTTCTTGCACACAGAACCTCTATATCATAAGGTTTAGATATAAAATCACTCGCACCTGCAACGATAGATTCTTGCTCTTTTTCAGCATTTGCGGTAACCATTAAAACAGGGAGTTGCTCAAACCTTGAGTCTTCTCGTATAATTTTAAGAACAGTTAAACCATCCATAACAGGCATACTAATATCAAGTAAAACTACATCAAAAGAAGTTATATTAAGAGCATCTAATGCTTCTTGACCATTGATAGCATTTGTTATCTCTATATTTTCATAGTCCATAAACGAAGCTTCAATAAGATCTAAGTTAAAAGGTTCATCATCGACTGCTAAAATTGAGATAGTATCTGACATATTGTCCTCTCTTAAATTATAAAGTTGTTAAGTTTACAAAATATTTACTATATTTAAGATAAATAATGTAGAATTAAGAAATATAATAAAAATTAATCGTGTATAAGAGAGTGTATTCAATGAGTGATTTTTTTAATAAAATTTTTAAAGAGAGTATGGTTGGTGCAGTTCTAGTTACTACAACTATGATGCTTATAGGACTCCTCTATATTGTTCCCTATTTTGCACAGCAACAGGTAAAAAAAGAGGCTTTTTTAGAGTCTCAAAGATTGATATCTTATCTAAGATCTTTTCGTGCCTACTATGCAAAAGATATTCTCTCTAAAGTAGCACTTAATACAGACCTTTATGCAAATTTTGATCATAAAACAGATAGTAAAACGGTGCCTCTTCCAGCTACATTAGTTCACGATTTGGGAGATCTTTTTACCAAAGAAACAGACCTCACTGTTTCGATGTATAGTAACTACCCCTTCCCAAATCGAGAAGATCGCATTTTAGATGATTTTCAAAAAAATGCACTTGCTTTTGTTTTAAAAAATCCCAAGCAGATATACTCTGAAGAGAATATAATCGATGGAAGAACTGTTTTTAGGACTGCCATACCCGATTATCTTTCAGAGCCATCTTGTGTAAGTTGCCACAATGCAAGAGTTGATACTCCAAAAGATGATTGGAAACTAGGAGATGTAAGAGGGGTCATTGAGGTCTCAATACCTTTAGAATACTCTTTTGGTTCTGTTCAAAAGTTAACCTATATTATCGTTTTATTTATACTTTTCAATTTTAGTTTTTTAGCTTTATACTATTTTTTCTTTATGAAAAGCAAACATAAAAAGCTTGCAGGTAAAGTGCTAAATAAAGATAAACTTCTTTCCGAATATAAAAAAGCTGTTGATTTAGGTGCTATTGTTTCTAGAACTAATATAACGGGAAAAATCACCTATGCCAATGATGCTTTTATTAAAATATCTGGTTATTCACACGAAGAGTTACTAGGAAAATCTCACTCTATACTCAGACACCCTGATGAATCTAAAGAGACTTTTGAACATATGTGGAAAAATCTCTCTTCAAAAAAGGCATGGCAAGGTAATATAAAAAATATCTCTAAAGATGGTAACACCTACTTTATTCATGCTTCTATTGTCCCTATTCTTGATGAATATGATAATATTGTTGAATACCTAGCGATCCGTTACGATCTAACAAATCTCTATGAAGCACTTGAAAAAGCAAATGAAGCGGAAAAGATAAAGGGACGTTTCTTAGCCAATATGAGTCATGAACTTCGAACTCCACTCAACGCTATTATTGGTTTCTCTCAGATTTTACAACGTAAAAAAACATTAAATGAGAAAGATGCTCTTGCTGTAGAAAAGATAGCGATCTCAGGTAAAAATCTTTTAACTCTTGTAAACTCTATTTTAGATTTTTCAAAAATAGAGGAGGGGGAGATGGAGTTTAATCCCTCTACGATAGAGATAAAGTCTATCTTTGATGAGATTCTCGTGATGTTTGAAAATCAACTTCAAGAGAAAAATATCAACTTCTCTATGTTTGAGTATGAAGAGAACCAGACATTAGTAGCGGATAAACAACTTTTAAAACAATCTTTTATAAATATATTATCAAATGCTATCAAATTTACACCAGATGGTGGTGAAATTAAAATTTCACATACAAAAGAGGGTTTAAAGCATATCTTTGGAATTTGTGATAATGGAGAGGGTATCTCTCAAGAGGATATTAAAACCCTATTTAAACCATTTAAACAGGGAGAGAATGCACACACAAATGTAGCAAAAGGAACAGGTTTAGGACTCGCTATCACCAGGTCAATTATTAAAGATCTCCATAAAGGAGATATCTGGGTTGAAAGTGAATTAGCAAAGGGTTCCTGTTTCTATATTTCACTTTAAATTCTTAATATTTGAGCTATAATCTAACTCTAAATTTAAAAAAAAGGTTAAATGTATGCTAAATATTACATCGTTTTTCAAGCTCTTAAAAGAGTCGTTTAGAGATTTAATGCCAATTATCTTGGTGATTCTCTTCTTTCAATTGGCAATAATTCAAGCAGTTCCTGAGAACTGGTTAAGTACAACTATCGGTCTTGCTATCGTTGGTGTTGGTCTTGCTGTTTTTCTAATGGGACTAGAGGTTGGAATCTTTCCAGTAGGAGAAGGCTTAGCAAGTGATTTTGCACATAAAGGCTCAACGGGATGGATAATTCTTTTTGCGTTTATGATAGGTTTTGGTACTACAGTCGCAGAACCCGCTCTTCTTGTTATCGCAGATAAGGCAGCCTCTATCAGTTCTGGTCGTATCGATGCCTTTACGCTTAGAATGGTTGTCGCGTTTGCTGTTGGCTTTGCTATAGTTGTGGGTGTGTGGAGAATTATAAAAGGCACTCCTATCCATTACTATATCATTACTGGTTACATATTGGTTGTTGCGGCTACTTTCTTCTCACCAAAAGAGATAGTTGGTCTTGCGTTTGACCTTGGTGGCGTTACAACTTCTACTGTTACTGTACCTCTTGTAGCAGCTCTTGGTATAGGTTTAGCTTCAACTATTAAGGGAAGAAATCCTGTACTTGATGGTTTTGGACTTATTGCGTTTGCTTCACTGACTCCTATGATCTTTGTACAGTTTTATGGTATCTATGTTTATCAATTTGTAGAGGCAGTAGAAGTTGCTCCAGTAGTTGTAGCGGCGGCCGAAGCTTCTGCTGCCGTTATAGACTTTACTCTTTTAGCTCTTATAAAGGGTCTGTTTAGTGTTGCTTTGGACGTTGTTCCTATTTTAGCTGTAATATTATTTTTTCAATATGCAATTATCAAAAAACCAATCGAGAACTTAAAAGAGGTTCTTATAGGGTTTGGTCTTGTTATCTTAGGACTTGATGCGTTTATTATTGGTCTTGAGATGGGTCTATTTAGTCTTGGTGAGAGTATGGCGTTCCAACTCACTCAAAATGGTAGTAATCTAATTATCTACTCATTTGCGTTTGCCATCGGTTTTTCAACAACTATGGCAGAACCTTCATTAACAGCTATTGCTAAGAAAGCAAAAGAGATTAGTGATGGAAAAATAAACGATTTTGTTTTACGTGTATTTGTAGCCTTTGGAGTTGCTTTTGGTATAGCACTAGGTGCTTTTAGAATTGTAAATGGTGGTGATATTGTTTATTTTATTATCGTTGGGTATATGTTTGTTATCGCTCTTACATTTATCGCTCCAAAGTACATTATACCTATCGCTTATGATAGTGGAGGAGTAACAACTTCTACGGTTACAGTTCCTTTAGTTGCCGCACTTGGACTTGGTCTTGCAACAAATATTCCTGGACGCGACCCCCTTATAGACGGTTTTGGTCTCATCGCATTTGCATCACTTTTTCCTATGATTACGGTTATGGCTTATGGCGTTATCACTGATAGAATGGGCGTTAAAGGTGAGCACGAGCTTGAAGAGATACATATCGATGAACTTCGTCATGCTCTTGAAGATGCAAATAATATGAGTCTTTCAACAGTAAATGTTCATGGAACAGACAAACGTCACTCCTATGAGGCCGAGTTTTCAGCTGTTCATGTGATAGTACCTCATGCTATAGAAGAGAAAGCGATATTAACAGCTAGAGATGCTGGTGCTAGAGGTGTTACTATTATGAAAGCACATGGTATGGGTATTGAAGAGATGGAAAATTTTTATAATAGACTTCATGCAGATTCAACAGATTCAAACCTAATGTTTATTACACCAACAAAAAATGTTGATGAAATAACAAATGCTATTATGCATAATTTAGATATTACAGGGGATGGTGAAGGTATCTCCTACTCCTACCCTGTATCACATATCAAAGGTTTAACACTCAAAAGTAGTGACATTTAATGTATGATTTTTCGCAATCACTAAAAGAGAATGATGAGATGATTTTCAATGAGTTTACAGATAAATATACTATCTGTATCAACTCATATAACGATGAAATCTATACAACTATTATGTCAAAATATAGAAAAATAGTAACAACAATAGTAACCCCTTTCAATCTCCAAGAACTCATGAATATGTTTGAAGATTTAGCTCAATACAAGATGTCAATATCCATCCCATATATTATTATGATAAATGAGATTCATGGTCTCAAATCGGTCTTAATATCCAATCTTCAAGGAAGTAGTTCCCTTATTGTAGAGCTATTAACTCTTTTTGAAAAGATAAATAATAAAATTGCAAAAATATATCTCGATAACTATATTAAAAATCTACTATCTATCAACAATATTCGTATCAACTCTCTCTCCGATTTAGTAGAAAAAAATATCATATCTCATTATGAATCCCATCTTATTTGGTTAACGGAGTTAGCAAAATTGATCTTACTTGAACAAAAAACAGGTTTTGTAGAGTTAAATCATAAGATATGTAATTTTGGTGTATGGTTAGAGAGTGATGCAAAAAATATCATAAAAAACAACTCAAAACATAAGATTATCGATACTCTACATCGAAATTTACATACTTTTGCTCAAAAGATTTTTAATCTTATCGGTAAAGATGAACACCATATTCTTATAATATATCTTGAGAAATGTGAACTTATCTCTTTGAGTATAGGAACAGAGTTAGCACTTATAGATAATATTTTAATGAATAAAAAAGTAACTAAAGATACTTTGACAGGTTCACTCAATAGAGAAGCACTTAAAAATGTGTTTGAGAGTCAATATGAGCTATCCTTAGCAACAAATAGCTCCTTTGTTCTTGCTATGTGTGATTTGGATTTTTTTAAGGCTGTAAATGACAATCATGGACATATTGCTGGAGATAAACTTCTAAAATCCTTTGTTGATGTTGTGAAAAAAAATATTCGTAACTCAGATGTAATAGTGCGTTATGGTGGAGAGGAGTTTATTGTTATGCTTCCTGCTATCAACAAAGAGAAGGGTAAAGAGATTTTAGATCAGATTCGTACAGATTTTCAAAAAAACTATATTGAGTTTGATGAAAAAAAGATTCAAACAACAGTAAGTATTGGAATGATGGAGATAAAACCACACAATATGTACAAAAAAAGTTTTGTTGATGAATATATTATGATAGTTGATCAAAAACTTTATATGGCAAAAGATTGTGGTAGAAATAGAGTAGAGGTTTGCTAAAGCAGATCTCTATCTATTTTTAAATTTTTTTAAACCTTTTTTCAGCTTTTTATGCAAAATATCATCCTTAACACCAAACCTCAAATAATCATCACTAAGATAATCAAAACTACCACAAGTTCTTACTAATATTTTTCGTTTCAATAGAAAATCAAATATCTCTTTTGCTCTATCTGATTTTGTTAAAAAAAAGTTTGTATCACTTCTATATATTTTTGAAAAAAGTTTCGATTTTTTAAGTATTTTTTCTAATATTTTTTTATTTTTTTGATGTCTTTTTCTACTTTCACTAACAAACAGTTCATCCTCTAATCTCTCACTTAAAAAGGCTACATCAAAAGATGATAGATGCCATAATGGGGTTTTAAATCTCTTGATATTTCTTTTATGAGAGAGGATTGCTCCTATTCTTACCCCTGCACAAGCATAAAACTTTGTAAAAGATTGGATAATATAAAGTTTTTTATAACTATTGATCTCATCTCTCAAAGAGGAAAGCTTCTCAAACTCTATAAATGATTCATCTAAGACAATAGTACAGTTTTGCTTTTTCCATAGCTTAAAAAGTTTTGTAAGGTCATAATATTTTCCATCGGGAGTAGATGGATTTACAAAGGTAACTATGGAGTTCTCTTTAGGTTTCTTATAGAGCTCTTTAAAACGATCTATCTTATATACCCTTTTACCTGCCTCCTTAGAAGCCTTTTCATACTCTCCATAAAGTGGAGCATAAAGATATATATCTTTTGGTTTTAGAGTTTTAATCAACTCAAATATCGCTGCAGTAGCTCCATTGTAAAATACAATTTGATTTGTATCGATTTTTAGTTTATCGCAAACTATATTATTTAATTCCTCGTAAGATATGTCAGAATATCTTACTAACATATTATTTTCAACTGTTAGTTCTTTTCTTGGATAATAACTATTGATATTTGATGAGAAATCTACTATCTCATCACTCCTACAATTTAGTTGTTTGGCAACCTTATAGATTCCCGCTCCATGCTTCATAATAACTCCTTGGCTTTTATAATATTTTTGTACTTATCTACACGTAAAAGAGCATAAAAATGAGAAGCTCTTTTTAGTGTAAAAAGAAGCTCTTTTTTATCTATCTTTTGGATCTGATTTTGGTTATATCCATTTAAAAATAGATTTATAAAATAGGGTGATTGTTTTTTACTATTGAAAGAGAGAAGTGCAACTGCTATATCAAAAATAGCCTCTCCATATCCAGCATCTATAAAGTCGATAACAGCAATTTTTTGTTTATAAAAGAGTGTATTGTCTTTAAAAATATCACCGTGAATTAATATATCTGCTCTTGGTTTATAGTTTTTAAGATATTGTAACTTTTTATAATAGAAGTAATGTTTTCGTTTTATGTAGAGTAGTATTTTATCTATCTCATAGTTTTCTATGAAGTTTGAGTGACAGGCCAGTTTTGAACCTATTTTATGAAATCTACTCATAAATCTTGCTAAGGCTTGAATATGATAAGTTTGTATAGTTTTAGGCTCTCTGCCCTCTAACTTTTCATAAAGATACCAACTATCAAAATGAGTTATATAGTGAGAAACATTTAAACCCTCACTTTTAAGATATTGGAGCAGTTTTATATCTGCTTCTATCTTATTTTGAATAGAACGTTCATATTTTTTTAAGATATAACTTTTGTGAGTAGTAGAGACAATATATGTTGTGTCCATAACACCATTGGATGTTGGATCAATTTTTGTGAAGTTATAGGAGGGAAAAAGAGTGTTTATCTCTTCAAGTGTGAGAGCTGTTTGAACTCCCATTTAAACTTGACACTCAGACATTATCTCTTTCCAATCTAAATCAAAATGCTTTACAACATAACTACGATGATGAGGCACACTACAACTTGAACAATCTTGATGTATAACACCTTTTGTTACAAACTCTTTACCATTATGGATATTGCACTTACTTAGAATTTTAAACTCATTATAACTCCCTATACCCTCATCACTAAAACGAAAATTTGGACAAGCACATAGGTAGCAGTTGAGTGATTCCATATCGTGACATCTTTTATTTTTATCATAAAGAGGACAAAACTCTCTCTCCTCTATAACCATATTATCAAAATCAAAATAATCTATAATCTGCTCTTGTGTATAGTTATCTCTTATAAGTTTAGAGACTATCTTTTTATGTTTATCTGCATGGTTGTTAAACCAGTCGTTATATCCCATTGTATCGCCTTTATCTATTTTTTTGAATTATTACATAAAGCATATCATAGTGATTCAAGGGAATGGAGTTAATCCATCCACCTTGTAGGATCATATCCATCAGTTGGACGAACTATCTCTTTTTTATCTAACTTTTTTACCATTATAAGAGCATCTTCATTTTGAGCATATGTTTCTCTTTTCTCATCTGCTACAACTTCAAAACCAAACTTCTTAAAAAAGGTAATACTCTCTTGTTTGTTGCTAACATTTACACTAATAGCACTATATAAAGCTCCAGCCTCTATAAGAAATTGATCTATCATAGTAGTGGCTATACCACTGTTTCTAAACTCTGGTTTAACCGCTATATTTAAAACAGGTGTATCTTCATCTAAAAAGCCGTTGGAGTTATGTTCTATATTGAGTCTACGTGTCCATATTGCACCACACATCTGATGCTCTTTCATCGCATACAGACCTAAATCCTTAGCTGTTAAACCATAAAAATCGCTATATATATTGAGGTTTTCAAAATCAGATACTCTCTTATCTGTTTCATCTACTCTTTGTGAATAGTAAACCATATCAGTGACTATTTTCTGTTCACTTGAACGGAGGAAATACAGTTCTATGCTCATTCTTTTCCTTTTTTGATATAATCTTTAGGAGAACAATATACTAATAAAAACTAAAAAAGCCCATAAAACTATATAAAAAACTAAGGTGAGAAAATTATGAATAAAAAAGAGATATTAAAAAAAAGAGAAAGATAAGTGAAAACTAAGAGAAAAAAATCTCCTAGCTTTTTTTATATAGAGTAGAGATTACTCAGTAATTTCAGTAACAATATTGTTAATCATCTCTTGAGCTTCAAGAAGTGGTTTGATAGACTCTTGCTCTTTGATATCCAAAGTTTCTATCCAGTTTTTAACACCTAAATAACCCATATGCATAGTGTCTTCACCTTTTTTCTTATAAAGAAAGAAAGAACATGGAGCATAAGCACCCGCTTCAGGATGTAGTCTTGATACAGGGTAGATAACGTCAAATTTACAAACAGAATATGTTACATAAAAGTCATAAGCTTCATATCCAGCATCTTCAAACATATCTTCTTGTAAGTTTAAATAGTTTGGCATTAAAAAACCGATAGGCTCTAATTCACCCTCAAACTCACCCTCAAAATCTTCTCTGAAATCTTCAAGAGATGTATCTTCATCTATATCAACTTCCATACTAAAGTTAATAGCAAATGATTCTTTAGGATCTTTTACTAAAAAGTCTAAAACCTTAAACTTACCATTTGGCATCGCTTGTTTCAATGCTTTTGTAACCATAGCAGAGTAAGCTATTAGATCAGGGTCTGTTAAAGGGATATTTGCAACTCTCGCCATACCATCGATAGTAAGTGTAGAGATATTCATAGCACCTTTATCTTCCCAAATTGACATAGTCATTGGAGCTAAAACACCAAAATTTGGATATTTTTTGATAAGAGCAAGTGTTAAAGCATCATTTTTAAACATAGCTAAGTTATATGTTTTATAGTGAAGTTTTGGAAATCTTTGAGAGAATGGCTTATTCATATCGTTATTACCAGAACTTTTTAGACCCACTTTTGTAAAAGCTTCCGATATTAGTTGTGGTGTTATTTTTCCATCTTTATTATCTGCTACAAATACCTGAACACTCTGTATTGATGCTACCTCTTTTGCTGATAATGAACCAGCTCCTACTGTTAAAAATGCTACTAATGTAGCAAATATTACACTATATATTTTTTTCACTATTTCTCCTTGTTTTTGAAACATAATTTTTAAGTCAATAATCTTATCCTATTAAATATAAAAAATACTAATATTTTAAGATTTTTACTTCATCACCTTTTCTTATCTTCCCACTTTGTAAAGTTTTAGCAAATATACCTCTATCACACTTTAAAATAGAGGGAAGTTTTTTATCTATTTTAGAGAGTGAATTACAGATAGTACAGTTTTGAGTGATGATAAGTTCAACATTACCAATAATAATTTTATCATTAACAGTTAGTTGATAAGGGTTTATATCTATTAAGATATTTTCACCCAATGTACCATTTTTGGTCTCTATATTATTCTCTTTTGCTAAAAGATAACTATCGTTAGAGGTTATTAAGATAGAACGCTCTCTATTTTTTTTATAAAATTTATCTTCAAGAATACCATCTTCATCAACTAGAATATCATTTCGATTCTCTCTATCTTTACCCTTTATAGATACAAAAAGTTCCAACACTTTCCCTCTATTGAACTCTATCATTCAAGCTCCTCTTCTATTTTAAACTCATAATCTTCATAATCCATCTTTTTGTATGATTTTGAATCGATATAATTTAATATCCTGTAAAATCTATTTTCGTTAGGGAGTAGTTTGTTATCTCTATAACCAACCTCGATAAATACAATATCGCTCTTGTTATCAAAAAAGAGAGTTGTTGGATAGAAATCATATCCTATACTTTTTGCAAATTGACGACCATCTCCACTAAAATCTTTATATCTAATATGATCTTTGTCATAAACATTAATATGCTCATATATAAAACTTTTATCTGTAAATGCTTTAATAGTATCATTTTGTAAAGTAAACTCTATCATACTATCACAATAACCACAATCAGTTTTATGTAAAAATAGAAAAAGATGTTTGTTAGATTTTTTAGCAGTTTGAATAAGATTATCGAGATTTATCTCTCTTGCTTGAAGAGTGAGTTGAAGAGTGAGAATAAGAAAAAAAGCTTTAAATATTAATTGAAACATCTATTTTTCCTTTATACTCTACTTAAGAAAAAAGAGAGGATAATACCTCTCTTCTATAAGTAAAATTATCTAATTTTACCTTTTCCTGATCCAGTTGCTCCTAAACGAGTAGTACAGTCAATGATTAACTTATCACCTTTAGCAAATTCATCACCTTTAAACTGAAATTTAAAGATAGGATTTTTAGATAAAAACTGACTTGTTGAGATATCGATAACAACTTTATCATTCACTGTTCCAACAATGCGAGTAACAAAATCAGCATTTTCTCTGTTACCTGTTTTTTTCTCTGCTTGATTATATGTAGTCATACTGTGCTTAACCATAGCCTTAACAGTAACTACACCATTTTTTAATTTTGGTTTAACTTTAACTTTAAAATTTTTGCCCATAATATTCCCTTTAATCTCTATATTTTAATATTTATATCTGATTTGTGAAGAATTAACCTTCACAACCACCAAGTGCAACATCTAAAGATTGTTTAGCAGAGTATAATTTACCATCTAAACCTTCAACAACAACTGTGATAGTTCCCGATTTACCCATCTTAATTTTGATAGCATAATCATTAATAGAGTACTTATTTACAGAGTAAACACATACAGCAGCTTCAGGGTTAGCGTCTTGAAAAACAGCGATAGTTTTAGCAGGAATTTTTGTACTAAAATTAACTGGAACAGCACCACCGTTACTAGCAACTTTAGGAGCTGTTAGTTTAACACCCTCTTCAATAGTTGCTAGAGTACCATACATATTTTTAATAGCATCATCAACTGTGTGAGCAGTCCATACTGTTGGTTTTAGTTTTCTATAATCTTCTGCTCTTACACTAGCTGGTGCAACAGCTAATACTAATGCACCAAGAGTTAAACTTAAAAATTTTCTTCTTTCCATAATTATTCCTTTTATTATTTACTTTCGTCGATCATATAATCAACTAACAGTTTGAACTCATCATCACTAACACTTGCTCCACCTTTAGCTGGCATACCGTTAAGACCATCAATACCATTTTTATAAACTTTATCAAGACCTTTATCTGATATTAAAGCACTCCAAGCATCTTTATCTCCAACAACAGGAGCACCCATACCTTCAGCACCGTGACAAGGCATACAGTTATTTTCATAAGAAGCCATTACATTAAAGCCCATATCACTCGCAGGTTTAACTGGTAAATCTCTCTCTACTGACATTGGTGGTTGGAAATCTGAAATACCACCATTTTGAATATATACTGTTTTTGCAGTTTTATCTTGACAGTTTGTCATACAACGCTCTTGAGCTTTTACCTTGATTGCACCAAAGTTAGCAGGATTTTCATAATATTTACGAACATCAGCTGGACCTGTTGGACCATCAATATTTGGCTCAAAACCATCTCTATTTGGCATCTTAATTTTTAGAAATTTCTCACGATCAAGAACATACTCTTCATCAACTTCAACACCATCTATCTCCATCTCATTTATATTTAACATATATGCAGCTAAAGCATAAGTTTCATTATTTGATAAAGTTTTAGATTTTGTATGAGGCATACCATCTTTTATATACCACCACATAGTACTTGCTACTGGCCAATATGAACCAAATACACGAACTGGACCATCAGCTTCAGGATCTTGGTATCTATTGTTTGTTAGAGTTTCTTTTAACTCCTCTGCATTACCTTTGGAGAGTGCTGGATATCCACCACCACCTGAACCAAAGTCACCATGACACATAACACATTGTGCTTCATAAAGCTCTTCACCCTCTTCAGCAGTACCGTGACCTTCAGGAAGACCAGTACCATCAGGCATAACATCTTTATCCCATGCAGTTAACTCATTTGCAGTTGGAACACGACCATTATTGATTTTCATTCCGATATGTTGAGAATTTACAAAATATGGACCCGTTTTACCATCTACAACAGGGTATTTAACACCACCATCTATACTAGGAAGAGTCTCACTAGCGATACAGTTTGCAGAAAAGGCTACTGTGGCTGCTATTGAAGCAGAGATTATTGATTTACGATCTAATTTGAACATGGTTTACCTCTCCTGTAGCTGTAACTTCCCAAGTTTCTACACCATTTCTATGGTATACAGACTCAACACCCATAACTTTTGTCTCTTCATCAACTGTTGGCTGAATATAACCAGCATCATCCATTGCACGAGATGTAAGTAGTAACTGTTTTCCATTATGTTTAAAATCTTTTGGAATTGTATACATATAAGACCAACGAGTCCATGATTTAGGTAGTACTAAACCTTTAAGATTTGCTTGTGTATATGATCTACCACCATCAAATGATATATCTACTAAAGTAATAGTACCCATACCAGACCATGCAAGACCCTCGATCTCTACAACATCACCCTCTTTTAAATCTGTCCAAGGTTTTTCTGGAGATGGAGAAACCACTGTTGAGTTTACCTCATTTGCATAGAAGTGTTGGATAGCTTTACCACTTGGTTTAAGAGCAGTGTATTTGGAAGTTTCCTCTTTTGCATACCAAGGCTCAGAAGCAAAATCTAAACGCTTTAACCATTTAACACATAAGTTTCCTTCCCAACCTGGAAGAAGAAGTCTTACTGGATAACCCTGCTCTGGACGAAGAGCTTCCCCATTTTGACCCCATACAATCATAGCATCATCAAGAACTTTCTCAACTGGAACAGAACGACCCATCTCAGAGTTATCAGAACCCTCAGCAAGCATCCATTTAGCACCTGGTTTAAGACCTAAATCTTCAAGAATAGTTTTGATGTAAACACCAGTCCACTCAGCAGAAGCCATAAAACCTTTAGAAAACTGTAAAGAGTTAAACTGTGGCCCTCTCCACTCCTGTCCACCATTTGCTGGACACTCAATAAAGTGAGTACGAGTTACACTTGGATAACGTTTAAGTTGATCAAGAGTAAGAACGATAGGCTTCTCAACTAAACCGTGAATCATTAAACGATACTCTTTAGGATCAATATGTGCAGTACCACCATGAGAACGAGAAAAGAACAGACCATTTGGAGTGATAATACCCTCTGACTCATGAATAGGAGTAACGGCAATAGATGCTCTATAGTTACCAGAAGCTAGAAGTTTAGTAACGCGTCTTGTGTTATTGTGTTCATACGCAGATGGAATACCATACTGATTTTTAGTTACTGGGTCTCCCCATTTTTGTCCCCATGGAACATGGTGCATGATAGCTGGGTCATCTTGAGATGCTGCTAAACTTGTGCCTGCTAACGCAGTAGCACCAAGAGCTGCTGTCTTTTTAAAAAAGTCTCTTCTTGACGATACTTCTAAATCTTTTTCAGATTTTTTATTATCCATTATTTCTCCTTAGTTAAGTTGTATTACTTAAATGTTACACTCTATAACAAAATGATGTCGTATATTATGCCATGGAATGCTTAATCATTAATTTATCTTAGGAGTTAATATAAAGAGAGTGTTTTAGGGGTTTTGACGAATAAATTGGAAGATTTTGTTGATTAAATCGTCGTCTTATGTTAATAATAATATCTATTATTTGTTTCTAATATAAAAGTCTATTTAAATATTTTTTCTTTATAATTAACATAAAAAATATCTATTTAACTTTTTGCTGTAATACCTAAAATAATATAACGACTGTTACCTTTATCTACAAAAAAGATAATTGTACAGCCTTGAAATGATATATCTTTAATATTTTCATCATCAAAATAGATTGATTTTTTATATTTCTTCTCTTTTGTAGGCATGTTTAATATAATAGTATCAAGATACATTTTAAAGTTCTTTGCAGATTGATAATCTTGTTGTGCTACCAGCTCTAAAATATCTTTTAACTGCTTTTCATAAAGTTTTGAAGTTAGAATATTCACTATTTACTCTTCTTTTCTAGCCATCTATCTAACTCTTTTATACTATCAGTATAAGATAACAGATCATCACTATTTTGAGTACATTTTGATAACTCATTTTTCAAAAGTTCTCTATTTTGTTCAAAGTTCTCTTCGATTACGATAACTTTATCTTGAGGTAGTGTCGTCATAAAAGTATCTATATACTCCTCTTCTACGAGTAAATTTATCTTTATCACTACTCTGAACCCTTTAACTTTGCATAGAGAGGAATACACTCTTCTACTCGATTTCTATCTGGATTTCTTCTTATAGATAGATATGTTACTTTCCCATCACTATTTACTTTTCTAAGAACAGTTGCTTGAACCCAGTAATACCCACCATCTTTTCTAAGATTTTTTACTGTTCCAGTCCAAAACCCCTTAGATTGAATATCATCCCATAACCCTTTAAATGCTATACGAGGCATATCTGGATGGCGGATGACATTGTGTGGTTGTCCCTCTAACTCATTAGGCGTATAACCTGCAATATCATAAAATATCTTATTTGCATAGAGAATTATTCCCTTATCATCAGTTTCACTTAATATATAACTCTCTGCTGGAAAAAACCACTCTTCACTATTTTTATCTTTAAAAGCTTTTGGCATTTTTTATTCCTTATTTATAATATTTTGTAATACCGTTCATATTTGAACCCATATTTAAAAGTAACATATCTGCTATCACTAAAGCGGCCATAGATTCACAAACAACAGTTCCACGTATAGCAACACAGGGATCATGTCGTCCTTTGAGTTCAAAATCAACCTCTTCATTATCTGTTGTTACAGTATGTTGAGATTTAAAAATAGATGGTGTTGGTTTAAAATAAACATTTAAAACAATATCTTCACCATTACTGATACCACCAAGAATACCCCCTGCATGATTGGATTCAAATCCATCTGCTCTGATCGCATCATTATTTTGTGAACCTAGTTTTGTTGCACTTAAAACTCCATCACCTATCTCAACCGCTTTAACTGCATTGATCCCCATCATCGCGTCTGCTAAAACAGCGTCTAGTTTATAGTAAAGAGGTTGCCCTAACCCTTTTGGAGTACCTTTAATCAAAACACGAGAAACACCACCAACAGAATCGTGGTTGTTTTTAGCTTCGAGTATGGCATCCTTTTGCTCCTGCTCTTTTGATGCATCAAGTGCATAAATAATACTCTCTTTAGCATTTTCATAATTAAACTTTTCAGATTTAATACCATGAACTTCACTAATACCACTGAAAATCTCTATATCCAAACTCTTTAACATAAGTTTAGCGATAGCTCCAGCCCCAACACGAGCAGCCGTTTCACGAGCAGATGAACGACCCCCTCCTCTATAATCTCTTAAACCATATTTATGAAAGTAAGTAAAATCAGCATGACCTGGACGAAACATATCTTTTATGTTTGAATAATCTCGAGATTTTTGATTTGTGTTGTATATAATCATCGCTATGGGAGTACCTGTACTCAATCCCTCAAAAACACCACTCAAGATTTCAACTTTATCAGCCTCTTTTCTTGCTGTTTCAAACTCACTTTTACCAGGTTTTCTACGGTCAAGTTCACTCTGAATATACTCTTCATCGATTTGAAGTCCAGCGGGAACACCATCGAGTAAACAGCCAATAGCTGTTCCATGAGATTCACCAAAAGTGCTAAATTTTAATTTTTCTCCAAAACTGTTCATTATTTTTCCTCTTTTAGAAGCTGTATCGCTACTTTAGCTGATTCTTGTTGTGCTATCTTTTTACTTTTACCAAGAGCTCTTGCATACTCTTTACCCTCTATAAAAACAGCAACCTCAAACTCTTTAAGATGATCAGGTCCACGACTTGCAACTACTTTATACTCTGGTGTTGTTCCAAAGCTTGATTGAGTAAGTTCTTGGAGGGTAGTTTTAAAATCACGAAAAAGAGAGTCTAAAGATATATCTTTATGATTTTTTTCAATGAGATATATCGCTATTTTATTAACAACTTCCAATCCAGACTCTAAATAGATCGCTCCAATAATAGCTTCAAAAGCATTTGAAAGGAGTGATGGTTTCTCACGTCCACCATTGTTTTCCTCAGCATTTGAGAGATATATATAATCCCCAAGATTTAAAGCACGAGCTAGTTTGTCAAACCCCGCTTCATTAACTAAGGATGCTCTAATTTTAGAGAGATTTCCCTCATCTGATTTGGAAAATTTCTTATATAGATACTCTCCAACAATAAGATCTAAAACAGCATCACCAAGAAACTCTAAGCGCTCATTATCATAGGGCTGTTTATAACTTTTATGTGTCAGCGCTTCGATAATAAGCTTTTCATTTTGAAAGGTATAACCTAAAGCTTTCTCTAACGGTTCAATCTTTTTCTTCATAATTTCCCTACTATTTTCTTTCTATTATTGAAAAGAGTTATTTTCTTCGTTAAAATTTCTAAAATAATTTTTAGCTAAGCTAAACTCTACTATTTGAGTATCTATATTATGGCAACGACTACAACGATTAAAAGCAAATGGATGGTTATATTGGCAACTACTACAAACATAATCAAAATTAAGTGTTGCATTTGAACTTTTTTTCAAGTTAATAAGAACATCAAATTCAAAAATTGAACTTTTAGATACTGCATCGATATCACCACGAGCAGTATAGAGTTCTTTTAAAAAATCACTTTTTGAAATTATATCAAAATCCAAATTTTTTTCATCTATATGCCAAAAAATATCTATTAAAAGTTCACTCTTGAGTATATCAATATTTTTCCAAGCGATCTCTATATCTGTCTGAAATAAAAATTCAAAAACCATATGAGTAAGATAGTTGTTTTGCTTATATATCTCTAAAAGAGAGGCTATCTGTAAATCTTTCCTTTTTTCTCTAGTGTTGATAATCGCTAATAATTTGAGGTAGACAGAATCTTTAGCGATATCTTTTTGAAGCTCCTCTAAAGGTTCTAATGTTTCGAGTGCAGATCTATAATCACGTAGATTTTCATACACTAAGAGCAAAAATTTCAGTGCTTCAGGTGTTTTAGGATAGTTTTTCAATATCTCTAAAAACATCTGTTTAGAACGCTCTAAAAAACCCGCTTTAAAATATGTTTTTCCTAATAAAAACATTATCTCTTTAGAGGAACTCACATCTGAAAGTTTCAATAGTTCGTTATATATATCTATACTTTTTTCATAATCACCACTTTTGAAGTATGATTCAGCTAAAAGCAACCACGATTTTTGAGAAAGTTCTCCATTTTGAATAAGAATAGGGAGTTCATCCTCTGATTCGTGAGAGTTTAGACCTTTTAAAAAATTATCTAAATCTTGAGAACTCTTTTGATATCTATATCTTCCCCACCAGTAAGAGAAAAAGGTAACCACAAAAATAAGTAAAAAAAAGACTATGATACTAAAAAGAGGGTCATGAAACTCTATAAAAAAATCATCCATTTAGTTATAGACCACTATCGCATAATCATTTTTTAGATTGTAAAATGTTGATCTAGAATCTAACTCTAAATCTTTGAGTTTTCCTAATTGAACAATAGAGTTTTTAGGTACTGTTATCCCATTTTCTCTAAAAAATTTTCTGATATTAACAAACTTAACATCTTGAACAAATTTATAATCAAACTCTTTATAAAGTTTCATCTTTTCATAGGAAAATATATGTTCATTCACATGAAGTTGATCGGATGCAAATTTGATAGGAAGGTATCCTGAGAGATCTGTTAATGTAGATTCTATATGGGTATGTTTTAGAGGGAGGCTCTTTTTTTGTATGAAAACATATTTATTGTTTAATTTCATATTTGGTGTATTTTTCCAATACTTATAAGCAGGATTGGATACACCAAGTTTTAAGGAGATCTCTCTCCAGAGCCAAAAAGAGTTCAATGTATTTGGAAAATGTGACATTCTTTTGACCCCTCATAATAATTATTAGAGAAATTATATAATTTTTATTTAAAGAGTTTGATTAAAAAATATCAACCACCAACTTAGTGATAATAAACCCACCAATAACTAACCATAAGAACATACCAGCACCAGTATATAAAGGAGCTAGTCCAAGACCTTTAAACTTTGCAAATCTTGTTCCCATACCTAGTGCTGTCATCGCCATTGTAAGTAAAAATGTATCTATCTCATTGATAATATCTACAATATTTTGAGGAACAATTCCAAGTGAATTAAACCCTGCCACTAAGATAAAGTAAACAGCGAACCAAGGAATAACAAGTTTAACTTTTTCACCCAATGCACCATTTTTCTTTGCTTCATAAGAGAGGTATAAACCTAAAATAATAAGCAGAGGAGCGATCATAATAACTCTTGTCATCTTCACAATAACAGCAGAGTTAGCCATATCCTCAGGAGAACCCGCAATAGAAGCGGGAACAGCTACAACCTGTGCTACCTCGTGAATAGTACCTCCAACATAGATACCAAACTCTTGAGGTGTCATATGTAAAAACCCTGTGGCAGGTTCTATGATTGTTGCATAAAGAAGAGGATATAAAAACATAGAGATAGTACCAAAAAGAACTACCATAGAAACAGCAATAGCTGTTTTATGCTCTTGGGACTTTAGTACAGGTTCTGTTGCTAAAACTGCTGCTGCACCACATACAGATGCTCCCGATGCTGTTAACATAGATGTGTCTCTATCCATTTTAAAGATTTTATATCCTAAATAGGTACCTATAATAAATGTTGTACTTAACATAATAAGAGAGACTAAAAATCCATCCATACCAACATCGGAAATCTGTTGAAATGTTATACGAAAACCATAAAATACTATCGCAAAACGGAGTATCTTTTTAGCAGAGAAAGTGATACCTGTTCCCCACTCTGATGGTATCTGATTGTGTAAAGTATTTGCATAAAATATACCCATTACGATACCTATAACAAGAGGTGAAATACCTAAGTTACGAATAAACTCTAAGTTGGATACCATTGTAGCTGCTGCTGCAAAAATTGCTACAAATATAATTCCGTTGATTGTCCCTTGACGATTTTTTGCTGAAAAAGCCACTTTTATCCTTTATCTTTTCAAACTAATGAAAAAACCCCTTAAAATAGTGGTAGAATTTTAACCTATTCTATTTTAAGAGGTGTTGAGAATATAGCTATTGATGGACTATTCTGGTAGATCACACTTTTTAGTAATCATACATAGTGGACAGAAGTTAGTGATACCTGCTATTAATGGTATTACTCCTAAATATAACCAGTTTATACCTGTAAAAAATGCCGCCGCTATCAGAACTAAACCCATTACGATACGAACAGGTTTACAAACTTTTCTAATTTTATTAAAATCCATTTTTTTATCCTTTTTATAAAAAATTTGTGTGATTATAACAATAATTATCAAGTAAGCCTTAAATAAATTGAACTTTGAAGCTTTTTAAAACATATAAAGACAAATATGCTAAAATCCAATCAATAAAAATATATTAGGAATTATAATATGCAAGAATTTATCTATTCAGAGATGATGGTTCACGTACCTTTATGTACAAGTAAAAACCCACAAAATGTTTTAGTTGTAAGTGATAATGCTGAAAACTTAACAGATGAGATAGCAAAACATACAGATATGACTCATACTGTTGTAGCTTGTAGATTAGATGCTCTTCGTGATTGTGAAGAGAATAGTGCAGATATAGTTATCTGTGAAATGGATAGTGATGCAGCTGTTTTAGGACATATTAGCCGTATATTAAAAGATGATGGTCAATTAGCTATTAAACATCCATCACTAGATAATACAGAAGAGAACAAGATAATGATGCAGATTTTAGGAAACTATTTCAAAATCATTATGCCATATAACTTAGGGAATAGTTCGACAGCTCTTCTCGCTTCAAAAGAGTATCATCCAACAGCAGATCTGATCTTACAACGTTCAGATATGCTTGATAACTTAAACTACTACAACTGTGATATTCATATCGCATCATTTGCTATGCCAAACTATATCCGTAAAGAGTATTTAGGGATAACAAAAAATTAATGGCTTATGAGTACGCTATCGCTTTAACAGGTTCTATCGCTACTGGAAAAAGTACGGTAGCATCTCTTTTAGCTCTTAATGGAATGCGAGTTATCGATGCAGATAAGATTTCACATGAAATTTTAGACGCATCAACTGTATGGGTAGCTGAAACTTTTGGTTCAGAGTATCTCAACAACTCAAAAGTAGATCGTGCTAAACTTGGAACTTTAGTTTTTGCTGATGATGCAAAGAAAAAAGTTTTAGAAGATTTCTTACATCCAAAAATCCGTGCAGAGATAGAAAAAAGAAGTATAAAACAAGATGGTTTTAAATTTCCCTATCTTATAGATATTCCCCTCTTCTTTGAAAACAGTGCCTATGATATTAAAGAGAGTGTTGTTGTCTACACTCCTGCTGATATTCAACTTGAACGTTTTATGAAACGTAACGGTTACTCTCAAAAAGAATCACTCTCTCGAATAGCATCACAATTTCCAATAGATGAAAAAAAAGAGAGAGCAACATGGGTAATAGATAACTCTAAAAATCTCAAACACTTACAACAGGAGGTTGAGGATTTTGTGGAGATTATTAAGGGGAAGTATTTATAAATTGAGAGGATGGTTAGACCTCTCTTTTGTTTTTATATCAGCTTGGTTAAATAGCCGATTAATAACAACAGGATAAAGATTTTCATCAATTTGGATTCCTCCATATTGGACACTCCCACCCAACACTACCCACATTTACCAAAGAAATTTAGGTAAAAAAAAAGCCCTACCTTCAAAAGAAGATAGAGCTTACAGTGTCTGTGAGTAACCAACTCACAAAATCATTATCCTGATTCAACAAAATTATATCAAAAAAAGGCTAAATACTTATGAAAGTAACTAAATACAGTGCAAATGGAAATGATTTTGTAATCTTCCATTCAGAGGAAAAAATAGATAGAACAGAACTTACAAAAAAGATCTGTCATCGTCAAGATGGTATTGGTGCTGATGGTTTAATAGTAATAGTTCCTCATAAAGAGTATGATTTTGAGTGGCAATTTTATAACTCCGATGGAACTCATGCGGATATGTGTGGTAATGGTTCACGTGCTGCTGCTCACTATGCTTTTTCTAACAAACTAGCTCCAAAAAATATGAGTTTTTTAACAGGTGCTGGAGTTATCAATGCAGAGGTAAATGGAGCTATGGTTTTAAGTGAACTGACACCTCCAAAAATTTTACAAAAAGATATAAAGTTTAATTCTAAAGATTGGTGGCAACTAGATACAGGTGTTCCTCATCTTGTAAGTTTTACTAACAATATCGAAGAGTTTGATATAGAAGAGGCAAGAGAGTTACGTTATAAATATAATACAAATGTAAATATAGCCTATATAGATAAAGATAAAAACCTTAAAGTAAGAACATATGAGCGTGGTGTAGAAGATGAAACACTAGCTTGTGGAACAGGTATGGCAGCTTGTTTTTATAGAGCCTTACAAGAAAATAAAATTTCTAATAGTATAGAGGTCTATCCAAAGAGCGAAGATACTCTTTATTTGGGTGAAAATGATAGAACTATCACTTTTAAGGGTGCTGTTAAGAAAACTTTTGAGACTGAGTGGAAGATATAAAGAGTTTTACTCTTTTATCATCACTCCAAGTAGATCAAACAACTCTTCACTTGCTCTTTCCATATTTGTAAAATTTTGAACAATATCTTGAGTATTTTCTTTATTGTAAATAGTATTATTTTTTAAATATTTTAGATTATTTAAAACAGCATCATGTAAATTTTTATGAGGTAACTCTATTTTCTTATATGTTTTTGTATGTTGAAATAACTCTTTTCCTTCACTAACATACCATTTTCCAAAGTTACAAGAGCGATGATCAGAAAAACTACTTTTTGTATTATTAGCAATGATATTTGAATATGCTTTTGATTTAAAAACAATATGATCAATCTTTACAACAGATATTGTAAGAATATTATTTATATATTCCGCATCATTTGCTGATTTTATTGCCATAATGTTAAATTTTTCCAATGTATCACTTAACTCTGTCATATATCTATCTGAATCTGTAGCGAGTTGAAGCATACTTGTTGAATGTTCATTGATACTAACTGTCTCTTGTTGTAGTGTTGATATTGTCATTGTAATCTCAGTAGTCGCTTTAGATGTACGCTCAGCAAGTTTTCTTACCTCATCTGCAACAACAGCAAAACCTCGACCATGTTCCCCTGCACGAGCCGCTTCAATAGCCGCATTAAGAGCAAGTAGATTTGTTTGGTCTGCTATATCTTTAATCAGTTCAACAACACTAGCGATCTCTTTAGATTGTTCATTAAGAGAGGAGATACCCTCTGCTGTTTGAGATATGCTTTGTGTGAGTTGATCAAAGTTATTTTTAACAGCAGATACTGATTCTAAACTCTCCTCTGAGGCTATACTTGTTTGTTTAGATGTATCTGCAATGATACTGGTAACTTCACCACCCCGTTCAATATCCTCTTTTATCTGTTAAAGGTATAAAAAATCCTAACAATAGTATAAAAAATGCGAGAGCACCATATATAAAAGAGATATTTATAGCGATAACAACAGATAAGATAACTCCTATAATTATAAAAAAAGTGTTTGCTTATTTTTGAAGGTTAATGATAAATTCATCATAATCAACTCCTCTATTTGTTAATGTTATTTCAAGAAGTTTTGCAGAGTTTTCTATACCACCCGTCGATTCAGCATCTAGAAGAGTTTTATAGAGATCTTTTACTGTTTCAAGACCTTTTTGAGATGGTTTTCGTCTTACTGAATAGTAACCGATAATATTATTGTCTTTATCTACCGATGCAGTTACATTTGCAAAAACCCAATAAAAACCACCATCTTTAGTTCTATTTTTAACATAGGCATTAATAACCTGTTTATTTTTTATTCTCTCCCAAAGAAGTTTAAAAACTATTTTTGGCATATCTTGATGGCGTAAAATATTATGTGGTTGTCCAAGAAGTTCCTGTTCAGAATATTGAGACATCTTAATAAAATGCATATTTCCATAGGTAATCCGACCCTTCATATCCGTTTTAGAGACAATTAAATTATCTTTATCCATGAAATATTCCAAAAAAATCCTTTATATATACAATTATATTTTTTAAAAAGATTATATCAGATTGTGATAAAATATCTATAATCTGAATTACATAAAGGAATAGAATGATTTTAAGTATAGAGAGTAGCTGTGATGATAGTGCGATATCTATTACAGAGATAGCAACAAATAAACTCCTTTTTCACAAAAAAATAAGTCAAGAGATTGAACACAGTGTTTATGGTGGTGTTGTTCCTGAACTTGCAGCTCGTCTTCATGCTGAGGCACTTCCTAAAATCTTAGAGCAGTGTCAACCCTATTTTAACGACTTAAAAGCAGTTGCTGTCACATCATCTCCCGGTTTAGCAGTTACTCTTGTTGAGGGTGTTACGATGGCAAAAGCTATCGCTATCGCTCTGAATATTCCTATTATCGGAGTAAATCATCTTATTGGACATATCTATTCACTTTTTATTGAAAAAGAGAGTATCTTTCCCTTAACAGTTCTCCTTGTTTCAGGTGGACATACTCAAGTGATGGAGGTTAAAAGTCTCACAGAGATAAAAACAGTTGCTAAAAGTATGGATGATAGTTTTGGAGAAAGCTTTGATAAAGTGGCTAAAATGATGGGATTAGGGTATCCTGGTGGTCCACTTATTCAGGAGTTAGCCAAAGATGGAGATAGATTTGCCCATAACTTTACAGTACCTCTACATCAATCCCCTCTTATCGCTTTTAGTTATTCAGGACTTAAAAATGCTGTAAGACTTGCTGTACTTGATGAAAACAAAAAAGAGAATCCAAATTATAAAGATATAGCTGCATCATTTGAGCATATCGCAACAAAACATCTTACTATGAAACTTAAAAAATATTTTAAAACTGTAAAACCATCAACCTTTGCAATAGTTGGGGGAGCAAGTGCAAATTTGTATCTTCGTTCTCAGATAGAGGAACTTTTAAAACCCCATAAGGCTAAATTAGTTCTTAGTGAGTTACAATATTGTTCTGATAATGCAGCGATGATTGGAAGAGTAGCTGTTGAGATGTATAAAGAGAAGATGTTTACCTCTTTAGAAGCATTAGATATAACTCCTAAAAGTCAACTTTAAACTTAGACTTTTCTTAATCAAAAACACTCTTTTTTTAAATAAGAGTATAATTATCGGATTTAAATATACTTTCGACAACAAAACGTGAAAGACGTTAAAAAATTTAAAGGAATTGAATATGGCAACAACTAAATTCAAAGGTACAGACGTAGAATTATTAGGAAATGAAGTAAATGTAGGTGATAAAGCACCAGAAGTTACAGTTGTAAACTCTGATGGTTTAGGTGATGTAGTAGTTGGTGGAGCTCAAGCTCAAAAACAACTTATTATTGTAGTTCCATCTTTAGATACAGGTGTATGTGCTACTGAAACTCGTAACTTTAACGCTAAAGTTTCTAACTTAGAGGGTGTTACTGCTACTATCGTTTCTCTTGACTTACCATTTGCATCAGGTAGATTCTGTTCAGCTGAAGGTATCGATAAATTAACTGTTACTTCAGATTTCCGTAACAAAGATTTCGCTAATGCTTATGGTGTACTTCTTGGTGGTTCTGTTCTTGCTGGTGTTACTTGTAGAGCGATCTTCGTAGTTGAAACTGACGGTACTGTTTCTTACAAACAAATCGTTCCAGAAATTACTGAAGAACCAGATTACGATGCTGCAATCGCTGCAGTTAGTTAATCACTAACTCTAAACTTTTTAGACTCCTTCTTTTAGGGCTTCTGCCCTAAGAAAAATCCCTTTTTACACCTCAAATTTAAGCCAATAAAACCTATACTCTGATATAATTCTATCCAATCTATATATGGAGAATTTTATGAAAAAAATATTAACAACGTTAGTAACCTTAGTTGCATTATCTTCAACTGCAAGTGCTGATTTACTTAGAATAGAAGCGGGTGCTGGTATGTGGGCACATAAAGCTGAAGGCTTTATGGATTACCGTGATAAAGATGCATCTGCACAAGATATATCTCAAGAAGTTGATTTTGAAACAGCCTATGCTTGGGCTTATTTTAAGCACTTTCTCCCTTTAATTCCAAACTTAAGAGTTGAATATAGTAAAATTGAAAGTGAAGGTCGTTTAACAGCAACGGGAGCGATAGTTGGTCTTAATGCAGAGGTAGAAAATTTACCAACAACATTAGAGATGACACAGTTTGAGGTGATTCCATACTACAATCTTTTAGACAATACATTTTGGATAACTGTTGATGTTGGTCTTGCTATTAAAATCATTCAGTATAAAGCAACAGGTTCTGGGGAAGCTGCTGTTGGACTAGATGGTCTTCCAATAACATATAATACAAATATTGAAGCCTATGATGAAACAGGAACTATACCTTTACCTCTTCTATACTCAAGAGTGAGAGGACAGATTCCTCTTACTGAGATAGGTGTTGAAGGAACCTTCAAATATATCTCTGATGGAGGTGACAACTCAGTATCAGATATGAGTGTTAAGTTAGATTATACATTAGATTTTCTTCCTATCATTCAACCTGGACTAGAGGTTGGATATAGAATTATGTCGATGGATTCAGATATTGAAGATGGAGATACAAGAACAATTATTGGTTATGACTTTGCAGGTGTTTTTGCAGGTTTGATGTTACGTTTTTAAGAGTAGATTAAATAATGAACTATTTCGCAAAAAGAATCATCCCCTGTCTCGATGTTAAAGATGGACGTGTTGTAAAAGGCGTGAATTTTGTTGGTCTCAAAGATGCAGGTGATCCTGTTGAAGTTGCACGTCGTTACAACGAAGAGGGTGCTGATGAACTTACATTTTTAGATATTACAGCATCATCTGATAACCGTGATACTATCGTTGATATAGTAGCTCAAGTCGCTCGTGAGATATTTATACCTCTTACTGTTGGTGGTGGTATCCGTAAACTTGATGATATTTATGGTTTACTCAATGTTGGTTGTGACAAAGTAAGCCTTAACTCAGCAGCTATTAAACGTCCAGATCTTATAGATGAAAGCGCAAAGCGTTTTGGTTCCCAATGTATCGTAACTGCGATAGATGTAAAAAGAGCAGAGAGTGGAAACTATAATGTTTTTTTAAATGGTGGTCGTGTTGATACAGGTATCGATGCTCTTGAGTGGGCTAAAGAGGTTGTTGATCGTGGTGCAGGTGAAATTTTACTTACATCTATGGATGCTGATGGTACAAAAGCTGGATTTGAATTAAATATCACAAAACAGATCAGTGATGCTGTTAATGTTCCCGTTATCGCAAGTGGTGGAGCAGGTACTATGGAACATATAAAAGATGCTTTTAACTCGGGTGCTGATGCTGCTCTTGCTGCTAGTATCTTTCACTATAAAGAGATAGATATTATGGATCTAAAACACTATCTTCATTCCCAAAATATTCCTGTAAGATTATAATATGATAATCTGTGCAGGAAACAATGAAACCTTCCCTTTTGCCCAGCCAACAGGTGTAGGACTGATAGAAACCTCTATGAATTTAACTCGTTTATGTATGTTTGACAAACCAGAGTTTTTGCTTTTTGTAGGAACTGCTGGTAGTTATGGGGATGCTAAAATATTTGATATTGTAGAGTCAAAAACAGCTTCAAATGTTGAGTTGGCATTTTTAAATAATGATGCATATACTCCCTTAGACAATGTAGTAAGCACTAATGAAACTAACAAAAAAGATATAGTTGTAAACTCTTCCAACTATATATCTACAAACAAAGAACTCACAAAAAACTTTTTAAAACTTGGATTAGGGATAGAAAATATGGAATTTTTCGCTGTTTTAAAGATAGCACAAGAGTTCGATATACCTGCTGGTGGAGTTTTTTGTATTACTAACTATACTAACGAAACTGCTCATACTGATTTTGTGAAAAATCATGATAAAGCGAAAGAGCTTTTGAGTGAGCATGTTAGAAAACGTATTAAGGAACTTACTGCTAAATGAATTTAAACAAACCATCCCTAATGGACTACACTCAAATAGAGATATCTCAATCTCAAAAAATTAAGATATAATTATACATAATTAAATTTATGTACGAGGATATTACTATGAAAACAACAGTAAGAAAAAACTTTGTATTTACAGAGGAAACAGCAGATTATCTTGAGCAATTAGCAGAAGATTCACAAAAATCTATGACCGCTATTGTTCAAGATTTAATAGAAGAGAAGTATAGAGCGTTACGAGTTAAAAAAAGAGTTGCAGCATTTGAGAAGATGAAAGGAAGTGCTACGGGTCTTTTAGAAGAGTTTTCGGTTCAGTCGGTAAAGGCAAGTATGAATGTTTAAAGTCTTTTTAGACGCCAATGTTATAGCTGACACTTATGATGAAAATCGTCATACTTGTTTAGATAGTCAAAAGGCATTAAGCTCTTTGCTAAACAATCCCTCTATCGAAATTTTTACCTCTTGTGATATTATTACAACACTTTATTATATTCTTTCAAAAAAGGGTAAAGCTATAGCTCTTAATATTATTATCCATGTGAATGAAATCTGTACTGTGATAGATTTTACAAATAAAGAGATTTTAGAGAGTTGTACTCTTATGAAAAATAGACCACAGTATAAAGACTTAGAAGATACTATCCAATATATTATGGCTAAAAAGATTGGAGCTGATTTAATACTTTCAAATGATAAGGGTTTTGAGAGTGAGGATATAAAACTTCTTACTACACCAGATTTTAATACTATTTATCCTAAAGGAATTTAATGAAACCATCCCTAATGGACTACACTCAAAAAGAGTTAATCGAATTAATTAAACCAAAATTTCGTGTAAAGCAGATATTTGGTTGGATCTACCACCACTATGCTGAAAACTTTGAAGAGATGAAAAATATTCCAAAATCTATGAAAGAGGAACTCTCTAAAAAATTTGTAGTAAATCCTCTTACTATTGTAAATAAAGAGGTATCAGCTGATGGAACGATTAAGTATCTTTTAGAGATGCAAGATGGTAAAACTATGGAAGCTGTTTGGTTGAAGATGAAAGATACAGAGATAGGGTGTGATGGCGAGGTTATTCACGAAGCACGTTATACTATTTGTGTTTCTACTCAAGTTGGATGTAAAGTTGGATGCTCTTTTTGTTTGACTGCTAAGGGTGGTTTTACGAGAAACTTAACTGCTGGTGAGATAGTTGCTCAAGTAGTAACACTTAAACGAGATAACAACCACAAACATAACAGAAAAATAAATATCGTCTATATGGGTATGGGTGAACCACTTGATAACCTTGATAACTTAGCAAAAGCTATACAGATTTTCAAAGAGGAAGAGGGTCTTGCTATCGGTGGAAAACGCCAAACAGTTTCTACAAGTGGACTCAGTACAAAGATAGATAAACTTGGAGAGATGGATTTAGGTGTTCATATCGCTATCTCACTTCACGCTGTTGATGATGAGTTAAGAACAGAACTTATCCCTATGAATAAAGCACATAACATCAACTCTATCATAGAAGCGGTGAAACGTTTTCCTATCGATACTCGTAAGCGTGTTATGTTTGAGTATTTGGTTATTAAAGATAAAAATGATGATTTAGCAAGTGCTAAAAAACTTGTCAAACTTCTTCATGGTATCAAAGCAAAAGTAAATCTTATCTTTTTCAATCCCTATGAAGGAACAGAGTATGGACGACCAACAAGAACCGATATGGTTGCTTTTCAAGAGTATCTGATAAAACATGGTTTACTCTGTACTATTAGAGACTCTAAGGGGATAGATATTAGTGCTGCATGTGGTCAGCTTAAAGAGAAAACAGAGGGGGAGGTTTAGATGACAACATTAGATATGTTTGAACTTGGATTTGTTGTAATCGTTTTTGTGGGTGGTTTAGTAGGTTTTTTTATCGCTGCAACAAAAGAGGATTAAATATAACTAGAGTATTATCAATCTATGATATACTTTTATAAAATCTTAAAAGGAAAATTTTTATGGCTGAAAAAGTAGAAAAAACAGATGCGGATAGAATAAAAGAAACATATAAACTTTGTAAAGGTCACTTTGGTGATGTTCAATTTGTTGGTCTTAAATATCATACTAAAATCGGTTGGATGGCAAAAGCACAACTAGGTGAAGATTTTGAAAATTTAACTGCTGATGGCAAAACAAGTACAGAAGCGATTAAAAAGCTAAGAGATCGTGTAAAGAAGATCATTAAAAGATATAATGGAGTTTAAACTCTAAAGAAGTAAACGACCAACACACCAGGGAGGTCGTTTATGGATGCAATAATACCCTAACTTTCTTATAAAATTCTAAATAAATTATTTCAAAAAATATCCCTAAGAGACTAGCTCTATAATTGTTGAAACTGTATTTTCAAAAGAGTTTTGAAAATTAGCATCTTGTGATAAAAAACTTTCAATCGCCTCTTTTTTATCGATAGCCTCATCAAGTTCTGGGTCACTTCCTTTTGTGTAAGCACCTATACGGATTAAAACTTCATTCTCTTTTAATAGTGTATACATTCGTCTAAATTTTTGAACAGCATGGAGATGTTCAGGAGTTATAACATCATTTATAACCCTTGAAGCTGAATTTAAAACATGTACAGGAGGATAGATACCAAAATCTGTAAGTTCACGCGAAAGCACTATATGACCATCCAAAATAGAACGAGACTGATCAGCAATAGGATCACTCATATCATCACCCTCTATTAAAACAGTAAAAAAAGCGGTTATAGAACCTTTTCCCTCCTCTTTTCCCGCTCTTTCCATCAGCTGTGGAAGGAGTGTAAGAGAGGATGGTGGATACCCTTTTGATGTAGGTGGTTCACCAAGAGCTAAACCAATTTCACGTTGAGCCATCGCAAAACGTGTGACAGAATCCATAATAAAAAGAACATCAAGACCCATATCTTTAAAATGTTCAGCAACACTCATCGCTGCAAATGCACCATATTTTCTCATCAAAGGAGAGTCATCAGATGTTGCTACAATGATAACTGTATTTGTTAAGTCCCCACCAAGGTTTTTAGCTATAAACTCAGGAACCTCACGACCACGCTCACCAATAAGTGCTACAACTTTTATGGGAGTATCGGAACCTCTTACAATCATACCCATTAGTGTTGATTTACCAACACCACTTCCTGCAAATATACCTAATTTTTGACCTTTTCCACAAGTTAAAAGTCCATCGATACTCTTTACTCCAACACTAAACACTTCATCTATCATACCACGCTTCATCGCAGAGATAGGTGGTTTTATGATAGGGGAGAGTTTTGAATCAGTTATGATACCCCTATCGTCGATAGGTTGCATAAATGGATTGACAACACGTCCCAAAAGAGAGTTTCCTATTGGAATATTCAGACCTGTTGAGTCTAAAAAAACTCTATCTCCTGCACGAAATCCCTCTACAAAACTAAAAGGAGTGATAAAAAAAATGGAACCATCTATCTCTGTTACCATCCCCATAGTCTCTTGAGCTGTATCATTTGATATGATTTTCACCATATCGCTAATACCTACTTTAATACCACTCGCTGTTATAACAGTTGCATTTATCTTGATAATCTCACCAAAAGAGACGGAATGGTTTTGAGATGAGATTCTTTTTTTTAATGATGAAAATGGCATAAAATATTAGTAACGTGTACCATTTGGAGAGTTTATAAGAGAGAAAAATTCATTTCTAGTTTTTTCATCTTTTTTAAACAATCCTCGAAGAGCAGAAGAGGTAGTAGTAGAGTTTATCTTCTCAACACCTCGCATCTCCATACACATATGACGTGCTTGAATAACAACTGCTACACCTTTAGGAGCGATAGTATCCATAATCGCATCAGCAATCTGTTCTGTTAGTTGCTCTTGAATCTGCATACGACGAGCAAAAACATTAACAACACGAGGTATCTTAGAGAGCCCAACTACCTTACCATCAGGAATGTAAGCAACATGAACACGTCCAATAATAGGAAGAAGATGATGCTCACAAGTAGAGTAAAACTCTATATCTTTGATAAGAACCATCTCATCATTTGAACTTGTAAAAAGTGCTTTAGAAAGTATCTCTTTTGGATTCTCTTTATAGCCTCCATAAATAAATTCATAAGCTTTTCTTACTCGTTTAGGAGTCTCTAAAAGACCTTCACGAGATGGGTTTTCCCCAACATGAAGCATCATCTTTTTCACAGCATCTTCAAATTCTATATCTTGCGTATTTTCCAAGGGTTTCCTTTATTTACTTAAATAGAGTTGTTTAATTTAACGATCTCTTCTTCTAGGCAAAGATCTATTTTCAGATTCTGGACTCTCTCCAAACCAATAGCTCACACCGAGGTAGATGTTTGAACCTGTACCTGTTTGAGTATAATAATCTTCTTCTCTTTGTGTATATTTCATATCATAACCCAAACTAAACTCTACATTTTTGTTTAAAAGATAACTTAATCCAAGACCGATATTTCCTATAACATAGTTTTCTAACTCTTCATTTTCTAATTCACCCAAACCTAAACCATATTGAATAGACCATTTAACTTTTTTCGCTGCATCAAAATATAAACGATGATTAAACCCATATTCAGTTTGTTCATAATCATATTCCGTTTCTTGTAAAGAGTAGTAGATTCTAAAACTTGATGTATCTACACTACCCCAACCAAGAAGAATAGAGTATCCTGAGATATCGATAGGGTCAGATTCAAAAGTGTGATCAAAATCCTCATATTCAGTCTCATAAGTCATACTATTTTCAAGAATATAATCTGCACCTATAAACATATTTGCCTTTGCACTACTTACTAGTAGTGATAAACCTACTATTGCACCAACTATTTTTTTCATATCAAACTTCCTTTTTATTTAACTTAATCTATTTTCTAAAGAGCTTACAACTTTATGCATCTTATAGAGTGAATCATAGTTAAGTGATATTGAGTCTATGCCATTTTGAACTAAAAACTCTGTTACTTCAGGGTAATCTGAGGGAGCTTGACCACAGATACCTATATATTTATTGTTTTTTTTAGATGAATCTATCACCATTTTTAGCATTGTCGTAACAGCTTCATTTCGTTCATCAAAAATATGAGATATTTTTGCACTCTCTCTATCTACTCCTAAAACAAGTTGTGTTAAATCATTAGAACCGATAGAGTAACCATCAAAAATTTCCAAAAATTGATCTGCTAAAATTATATTGGCTGGTATTTCACACATCGCATAGATTTTAAGAGCATTTTCACCTTGAATAAGTCCACAAGAGTTCATTATATCTATAACTTTTCTTCCCTCTTGTGGTGTTCGGACAAAAGGAATCATAATTTTTACATTTGTCAGACCCATCTCATCTCGTACGATTTTAAGAGCTTCACACTCCCATTCAAAGGCTTCACGATAACTATCATCATAGTATCTACTTGCTCCACGAAAACCTATCATAGGGTTCTCTTCTATCGCTTCAAATTTTTTCCCACCGAGCATATTTCTATATTCATTACTTTTAAAATCACTTGTTCTTATGATAACAGGTTTTGGATAAAAAGCGGCAGCAATTGTTGCTATCCCTTCACTTAACTTTTCTAAAAAAAACTGTTTTGTATCTGTATGAGGAAGCATAAATAGCTTTATTTTTTGCATATCATCGACAATATTGCTTTTATTCATATTTACCAATGCCATAGGATGAGCATTGATAGCACTGTTTATTATAAACTCCATTCGAGCAAGACCAACACCATCATTTGGCATCTTTGCAAGGTTAAAAGCTTCTGCTGGATTTCCAATATTCATAAAAAGTTTTGTTTTCGTCTCTTTTAATTGCTCTAAATCTATATTCTCTTTTTTAAACTCTAAAACTCCATCATAAACATACCCTTCATCTCCATCAGCACAACACACAGTGACTTTTTGATTATCTTTAAGTGATGTAGTAGCATCGCTACAACCAACTATGGCAGGAACTCCTATCTCTCTAGCGATAATTGCAGCATGACAGGTACGACTACCACGATTTGTCACAAGAGCAGATGCTTTTTTCATAATGGGTTCCCAATCAGGGTTTGTTGTATCTGCTACTAAAACATCACCATCTTTAAAATTTGAAAACTCTGAGGTAGAGTTGATTATCTTTACCTTTCCTGTACCTATTTTATCACCAACTGCTCTACCCGATGTTAAAATATTATATTTTGAGGGTAGCTTTATAGAGTATTTATTAATTGTTGAGTTGTTTTGAAGTTTACTTTGAACAGTTTCAGGTCTTGCTTGAACGATATAAATTTTTTGATCATTACCATCTTTTGCCCACTCTATATCCATTGGACGATTATAGTGTTTTTCGATAAGTAGTGCTTGTTTAGCTAACTCTATAACCTCTTTATCATTTATGGAAAAGCTATTTTGTTCCTCTAGGCTAGTTTCTACATTAAGAGTAGTGTTTTCCTCTTTGGAATAGAGCATCTTCTCTTTTTTACTTCCTAGTGAGTGCTTTAAAATCGTGTTTATATTGTTTTTCAGAGTAGGTTTAAATACAAAAAATTCATCAGCATTTACTTTTCCACTTACAACATTTTCACCTAAACCCCATATAGAATTTATTAAAATAAGATTTTGAGAACCACTTTCTGTATCGAGTGTAAACATTATGCCACTAGAAGCTTTATCACTTCGAACCATTTTTTGAATACCCACAGAAAGGGCTACTTTAAAGTGATTAAATCCCCTACTCTCTCTATAACTGATTGCCCTATCTGTAAAGAGTGAAGCAAAACACTCCTTTACACTTTGAAGAAGAGTCTCTGGAGTACTAATATTTAAAAATGTTTCCTGCTGTCCTGCAAAGGAAGCATCTGGGAGATCTTCAGCAGTTCCAGAGGAGCGAACAGCAACATCTATGGAGTCAGAGTTATACTCTTTAGAGAGAGTTCTATAAGATTTTAAGATCTCCTCCTCTAAAATAGATGGAAGTTTAGAGTTTAAAATAAGGGAACGAACAGCTAAACCTCTTTTTTGAAGATTTGAGGTATCGGAGATATCAAGACCCGATAATAGTTTTTGAATCTTATCTTTGATACTGTTTTCATCAAGAAGTAACCAATAAGCTTCCGCCGTAGTAGCAAAACCATTTGGAATATTTATTCCATCTACCGATAAGCTTTTATACATCTCTCCAAGAGATGCATTTTTACCACCAACGATAGAAATATCATTTATATTAAGTTGATTAAAAAAACGGATATATTGCATAGAAATCCTCTTTTAGAGAGTAGTTATTTTTTATGAATAATAAAAAGATGTAGATAACCAAAATAGTGTAAGAGTTTTAAGTTTTTTTCTACATTCATCTCAGGTTGGATCTCTAAGAAAAAATCTTTTATCTTATCATCGTTTAAATCACCAAAATAGGTATAGTCACTATGCATCTCACATTGAAGTTTTATTAAACGATGTGTAGGTGTTTGAGTATCTGTTTTCCATATTTTCATATTTTATCTTTATTTTATTTATTTAGTTAAGTATGAGTATAGCATAAATTAGTTTTTTTGATTTTTATAAGAGAGAAGATTTATTTATGGTGCGGATGAAAGGACTTGAACCTTCACACCTTGCGGCACCAGATCCTAAGTCTGGCGTGTCTACCAATTTCACCACATCCGCGCACTATATGTAGAGTATTTATTGTCACTTCTGACATTATAACATAATATTTGTAAGTGGTACCCCCTACACGATTCGAACGTGTGGCCTACGCCTTAGAAGGGCGTTGCTCTATCCAGCTGAGCTAAGGAGGCATATTCTAAAGGTGGTACGCCCGATAGGATTCGAACCTATAACCCTCGGAGCCGAAATCCGAAACTCTATCCAGTTGAGCCACGAACGCTACTACATATTAGTTATCTGTTATTAAGTTTTATATCTATTTAAATCATGGGGTGGGATACGGGATTCGAACCCGCGACCCCCGGCACCACAAACCAGTGCTCTAACCAACTGAGCTAATCCCACCATAGTTAAGTCTAAATATAAATCTTGTTAATTTTAAAAGTGGTCGGGGTGAAAGGACTCGAACCTTCGGCCCCCTGGTCCCAAACCAGGTACTCTAACCATACTGAGCTACACCCCGACCTACACAAAAACAAGACAGTGTCATTGTTGTTGAGCCGAAATTATAGTCGAAAACAATTTATATGTCAAGTAAAATGGATGAATTTTATATTAAAATAGCTATTTAATGCAGTTTATAGAATTTTTTAAGTCCCATCTTAGCTTTTTTATCTAAATCATACGATATATATTGCAGATAATTTATAATCTCTTTATTTGGAATAGATGTTTTTCTTGAAGCTTGATTAAGTATATATTGTGGAATTTTTATTTTTGTTTTTAAAAACTGTTTTTGAACTGTTTTATAAAGCTTTTCATCTTTATGAAAACAAAGAAGAGCAAAAACAAAGGGTAACTTATATCTATCACTCCACTCTTTAGCTAAATCTATATGGGGTTTATCTTCTAGGTAGTAACGAAGTGCTTTATCCCCAATAAGAACTTTCCCTTTGATATCTAAAATATTTGCAAGAATATTTGAAGATGCTGATTCATTGTCTGTGATATTTTTTAGATTTGGAACAACCAAAACACTTAAAACTTCCTGTTTTGCGATGATACCCAAGTCGACATTTTGATATTTTTTTGCTTTGATACTAGAGATAAAAGCTGCATCCACCCTATGAGATTGAAACTCTCTATTTATTTTAGAGGGAACACCTCTTTTATAATGCATACTCATACTCTGTTGAGAGCTTTTAGTGAAACGTTTCATAAAAATATGAAAGGGCAGAAGGTTTAGATACTCTATCTTTCCAAAAACCAACTATTAATCCTCATTGAGAACTATCTGTTTCTCTAAGTCATATAACTCATAACGAATATGTTTAAATCTTTCACTGTATTGAGTATTGTAAAGTTTAAAAAGTTCCTCTAAAACACGAGAAGACTCCTCTGCTCTTTTAAAATTTGCAATAATAATAGCTATAATATCCGTACGATAAAGTTCACTTTTGATAGAGGGGCGTAGTACATCATTTATACTATCACGTTGCATTAAAAGTTCAATAGTAATATCTACTTTTGCACTATGGCGAAGTTGTTTTAATTTTGAGGAGAGTTCTTTGTTGTTATCTCGGTATCGCACTATATCTTCTACTACACGAATACCCTCTTTTAGACGGTTCAAGTTTGCATCTATCACCCGAAAGAGTTCGGGAGATAAATTTTCTTTAGTCATCGTTACCAAAGATACCAAATAGTTGAAGAAGTGCTGTAAAAATATTTAAAAAATCTAAATACAGTGCGATAGCCCCATCAATCGGTGTTTCATAAGCACCATTCATAATGTTTTGAGTGTCATAGATAACTAAGATACTAAATAGCATTACAACAGCACCAGAGATGATTACATGTAACATAGGGTTACCGATAAAAATATTTAAGATAGAAAAACCGATAATTACGAAAAGTGCTATCATTAATGGTTTCCCATAGCTTGTAAAGTCTGTTGTAGTTTTAATAGCATAAAAACTCATTGCAGCAAAAACAACAGATGTCATAGCAAAAGCATTACCGATAATAACACCACCACCACTCATTCCAAGTGTACGTGCAAGTAAGGGAGCTAACATTAAACCTGTCATAAAAACAAATGAGAACATTACTACTAAGTTGATACCTGGTTTAGTTTTTACAAACTGTAAACCGATAAGTAAACCTATCTCTAAAGCAAATAGTGGCCAAAACCAAGCTGCAATAGTTCCCGCCATAGGAACACCTACATAAGCACCAACTGCACCAGCCATCATAGATGCTGCAAAAAGTTTATATGTCTCTTTTACAAAAGAGATGATTTGAGTTTCTGTCTTTGTTGTAGTTTCATAAGCAAAAGAACCATCTCTTGCATAATCACGATCATATAATCCCATAATCTGTTTCCTTGTTTTATACTTTAACCATAAAGTAAATTTTTAATATTAGAATTTTATATACAAAGAGTAAATATATAGCAACACTTTTAAGGATTTACTTTAAAAGAAAAGATTATAATCTAACAATATAAGAGTAGAGGAATTGGAATGGTTACTGGAAGAGATTTACGAGAGCAGAGTAAAAACTTGAATGTCTTATATGCAGAAGATGAAGATATTCTTCGTGAAAGTATGCAGACAACATTGAAAAAAATATTTAAAAATGCTTATGTCACAAGCAATGGTCAAGAAGCTTTTGAAATATATAAAAAAGAGGATATCGATATTGTTATCACCGATATAAATATGCCTATAATGGATGGTGTAGAGCTTATAAACAATATCTATAAATATGAGCAAGAGAATACTATGGTAGTGGTTCTCTCAGCACATAATGAATCAAGACTACTATCGACCTTAATCAACTTGGGTGTAGATAGCTTTTTAAACAAACCTCTTGATAAACAACGTATGATTAACTCACTCTACAAAGTTTGTAAAATTGTTAACGATAGAAAACTGCTCATAGAATATGAAACAAAGTTAGAAGATGAACTTGATTCGATAGAAAGAAAAAATAAAGTTCTTGAAGGTAAATTAAATCAACTTGCACATCAAACAAATAAAAATATAGTTCAAAAAGAGGTAGCTAAAGAGGTTGTTTCAATAAGTAACTACTTTACTACTCTACTTGCAGATGATAAAGATGAGTTAGAAGATCTCTCTATCGAACTTGCAAACTTTATAGCTATGATGTTTCAAGGTGAAGAGTTAAATGAAGATTATCTCTATAAACTTGCAAATAGCTATAAAAAATATGCAACCATTTTAAATACCTATTTAGAGTTTTATGATGTCGCTACATTTTTAAATGATTTTAGTGAGAGTATGCTAAATCAACAAGAAAAATTTATGAAAGATTTAAACCAAACAGGTATATATTTTGAATCATTACAATTTACTTTAGAAAATTATAGACAAAATGTATGGCAAAAAGAGGCAAAAAATCCAAGATTTTATAATGCCTCCTTAATAAATGATATTCAGCTTATTATCGATTTTTTAGAAGATAAAGAGATCCAAAACAGTGAAATAGAGTTTTTTTAGATGCTAAAAATAAAAAGATTTCTCTTAAATCAACAGAATAAGATAAAGATTGCTCATTTTCTTGTTCTATTTCTCTTATTAATCAATATTGTTTTTTTTACAGTAAATGTAAACTCTATAATTTTACAGATAGCTTTAATCATAGCTATTTTGATTCATCATAATGACCATCTGATTTTAGATAAAGAGGTAGAGGAAACTGAAAAAACACTTCTTGATCAAAGTGATCGGTTTGAAACCGCTATAAACTCCTCTCGTGATGGTTTTTGGGATTTTAATATTGAAAAACAGGAGTTTTATTTAAGTCTTAAATGGAAGGAACGTTTAGGATTTGAAAAAGATGCAAAAGTTACATATTTTGACTATATCTCTCTAATATCAGATGATTATATCACACAACATACTATCTCTATTCATAAAATAATAGATTGTAGTGAACGTACAAATCATCAGCATTTTCGAATTGTTTATCTGTTGATAACAAAAAGTGGGGAACGAATATTGATTGAAGATGTAAGTGATGCTTTTTTTGATAAAAATAATGTTGCAATTAGGATTACAGGTTTTCATAGAGATATAACAGAACAGGATAGACAAAATAAGATATTAGAATCTCAAAATCGTGTAGCAGCCATAGGAGAGATGATAGGAAATATTGCCCATCAATGGCGCCAACCGATAGGTGCTATCAATAATGTACTTAATGATTTAGAGTTTGATATAGATTTAGATGAACTAGAGCAGATCGATTCTAAAGAGTTTTTAGCAGTTTCAAAAAAAGTCAAAGAGTATACAGCGCATATGAGTCAAACTATTGATGATTTTAGAACACTCTCTAGTGATAAAAAAATTAAAACAGAATTTTTAATAGAGGATACGCTAACAAAAGCATTTCATATAATAAAAGCTGAATATCACAAAAATAATATAGAATTTATTTTAGAAAATTCAGATAAAAAACATTATTTTAATGGTTATGAACGGGAACTTATGCAGGTTTTTATAAATATCTTAAACAATGCAAAAGATGTTTTGATGGAAAGAGAGATAGTTCATCCAACAGTAGAAGTAAAAGTGCTAACAGAAAATGAAAATATTTTAATAACTATCCAAGATAATGCAGGTGGTGTCTTAGAAGCTATTAAAGAAAAGATATTTGACCCCTATTTTACTACAAAACATGAGAGTGTTGGGACAGGTATAGGTTTGTATATGAGTAAAAAAATTATTACTCAACATTTCAACTCTACACTTATGGTTGAAAATGAAGGGGATGGAGCTAAATTTATTATATCTTTAAAAACAGAGATCTAATTGATATAGATTATCACTATTAATATAATATTAAGCTGATAATAGTTATCATTTTCAAACAATTAAAGGACGAAAATGAAAAAAATATTACAAATCAGTTTAATAGCATCTTTAACAATAACAGCGTCTTTAGCAGAATCGGAGATCTCAACTGTTGATAATTTTACAGGTATGTTTCAAAAAGCAAAGGTTTCTGGAGAGTTAAAAACTATCTTTGCAGATTATAAGCAAAAAGAGATAGGAACTCATAACAGTTATGCAACTGCTGCTGGTGGGATATTAAAATATGAGTTAGCATCTCTAAATGGTTTCAATAGTGCAGTGGCTTTTACTACATCTAAGGATATCTTCTTTACAACAGGAGAGAAGGAGAAACATAACAATGAACTCTCCTCAACAGAGAAGGAGCATACACAGTTAAGTGAAGTTTATATCAACTATAAATATAACGATTTAAATCTTCGTGCAGGACGTCAAATTATAGATACTCCTTTAGCTGATAGCGATGATATTAGAATGATAGCCAATAGATTTGAAGCTTATATGGCAACTTATGAGATTTCAGATTTTACTTTTATGGCAGGTAATATTCAAAAGTGGTATGGTTTTGATGCTGGACTTGATGATAACTGGATCTCGACAGGAGATAAAGGTGTAACTTTAGCAAGTGTGAGTTATAGCGACATTGTAGAGAGTTCATTTTGGTACTATAATATCTCTTTAGATGGTGAACAAACAGATGCTCTCTATGCAGATTTAAGTTATGAATATAGTTTCAATGATACTCTCTCCATACATGGTGCTATTCAATATCTTAATGAAAGAGAGATAGATAATAGTGGAGTTGAAGCAGATATTTATGGTGCGATGTTAGAGGGAACCATCTATGATATGAGTGTTACTTTAGCTTACAATAACTCAATCAAAAAAGAGGCTAAAAGAAGTTTTGCAGGTATCGGTGGTGGTGCGATGTTTACAAATATGGATACTATGATAATCGATGAGATTACAGAAGATAGAGAGGTAGAGGTTATTCTATTTGCTCTAGCTTATAGTTATGAAAATTTTAATTTTTCTTATAGTTATGGTAACTTCAATGGTGATAAAAACAGTGATGGAATAAAGATGCATATAACGGAACAAGATATAGGTTTAGAGTACAACTTAGATGATGAACTTATAGTAAGTGGTGTTTATATTATTCAAGAGGATAGAGAAAGTTCTGCTAAAACAGAGTATGACTGGGAGAGAACACAACTTATGGTAAAGTATAGTTTTTAGAGTCTATCGTAACATAGGAGGAGTAGGGAAACCTCAAAGAGAAGCTCTCCTCTATCTCGAGATTATTTAAAATCCCAAGCACTGTTTTAATAACACCAGAGTGGGTAACAATAAGAATATTTTTACAATCTTGTTGAAAAATAGTATCGTAAAAATATCTTTTTATTCTCTCTTTATAACTATCGATATCCTCTCCATCAAGAGCCGATATCCATTGTTGAAAACTCTTATACTTTATACCACTTCTCTCTATCTCTTCAAAACTTTTTCCCTCATGAATACCCCAAGATTTTTCCCGAAGCTCTTTTGTAAAGATGGGTAGAGAGGAGAACTCAAAGGCAAGAAGTGTTTGTTTTGCTCTTTTTAAGTCTGAACAGTAGATTTTATCAAACTTTGTATCTTTTAATTTTAGCGCTAACTCTTGTGCATCAAGTTTCCCTTTTTCGGAGAGTGCTATATCTATATGGCCATTATACCTATGTTGATACTCTTTTATAACTTCTGCGTGTCTAACTAACGTTATTTTCATAGTTAGTATTCATTTAAAACTTTGATTTTAAGTAGAATATTTTCTGTTTCTTTAAAATCAATATCTACTAAATAAACCTCTGGAATAATGTTTTTTATTTTTCTATCACTTTTGTAAACTCTAAACCCTGTAACCTCACCTAAATCATCTACACTAAATTGAGCATCACTACTCAATGGATAATTATTAAACTTTTGCAGTGACTCCAATCTATAAAGTTTAGACTCTTTCATAATATATGCTATATAGGGATTATAATTTTTATGAAGAGAGTGTGAACTTTGCATAAAAACTACATCTTCATTTTTTTCTTGATTGAGAATTTTTATCGATTTATGAAGTGCTAAAGAAAAATCTAAATAAACAATTTCCTTGAGTGTATCTTTATCTATAATCTTGGTTACCTCTTTTTTATAAAAGGCATTTGACCTATTCAACGACCCATAACTTTCATATAAAAAAATCATCATAATAGAAAGGATACTTATCGAGACCATCAACTCTATTAAACTAAATGCTTCTCTTCTCATTATATTTTATCTACCCTAAACCATCCTGCAATAGAGTAACGTTTCTTATCTGCTCTTAACACTTCGTGGGGAAACTTTTCACTCATAAAAACAACCAATTTATTACTATCTGGAGTGACCTCCATTAATCTATTATCATCTTTATCGTAGATTATAAGTTCCCCTCCATCACTCTCTTTCCATTCATTATTTAGATAATAAACAGTTGTCACTACACGATTTTTAGAGTTCTTAAAGGCATCGAGATGTTTTTCATAAAAATCACCTCTATCATAGATAGCAAAATGCGCTTCATAATAGGATAAACCTAAATAAAGGGAGCGGTTTAGATACTCCTGTAACCCTTGTGTAAACTTTAAAAAGTCACTTTGAGCATCATCTTCTGCTTGAAGCCATCTTATTCTATCACGACGACGTTGATTATCTATATGTAAATGATCAGAATTAGAGATACCTGCTTGTTTAAAATCATCTTGATCTTTGATAGAGTTTAAGAGATTATTTACAATATTTGCATCTAATGCATCCTCAACAATAATATATCCATCATCGACAAGTCCATCTGCTATTTTTGCATAAAGTTTTTCATTCATGAAGTTATATTATCTGAAAATCTATGGTGTAGTCAAGATAAAGTTTTTAAAAATACAACAGTAATATCCCCATCTAAATAGTTCTCTACAAATGAGATATTTTTTACACCTAAACTCTTAGCTATTTTATATATATCTTGCTTATTCAGGTAGTTATATATTTTACTTCTCTTATTCCCATAAAGAGCATTAAAAACAAAGCCTATTTTAGAGGATCTATAACAGTTTTGTATAAACTGATAGGTCTCAAAACGAGTTAAAATATTTAAAGCACCACTACAAACATAATAATCAACTTTAGGAAGTTCCTCTTTACAGATATTGGCAAGGATAATCTTTTGAGCTGTTTTTTTTGAAGCGATAAACTGCATATTGGGGAGTGAGTCTATACCTATATATTTTTTTGGTTTTTGCTCCATATAGAGATAAAAATCACCAAATCCACACCCTGCATCTCCAATAGAAAAACCAGATAAATTATCTGGTAGGAGTTTTAAAATAGCATCAAATCTTAACATTTGGTTCTTTTGTGAATGCCAATGAAGACCTTTAGCTGTTATACCATATCTATCTATTGCAGAGGTATAAAAATGTTTATTATCTATACGTGGTATGATAGCCCCTTTTTGTGATAGTATTATATAATAATTCAAAGGATAGAAAATGCGAATAGCTGTTGTAGGTCTTGGTGGAGTTGGTGGTTATCTCTGTGCATCTTTATCTAAAGGTTCCGATGAGATTATCGGTTTTGCACGAGGGGAACATCTTAGAACTATTCAAAAGAGTGGTATAAAGATAGTAGAAGATGAAAATGCTTGGACACAATCTATCGATGCTCAAAACCTTAATGATGCAGAGGGTTATTTTGATATAGTCCTGTTTTGTGTAAAGAGTTATGATTTAAGTAACTCTTATAAAAAAATTGCTCACTGTGTAGATAATAAAACAGTTATAGTAAGTTTTTCCAACGGTGTTTCTAATGCAGAGAGTTTACGAGAACTAAGTAGCTCTAGAGTAATCGATGGCTGTATCTATATCTTGTCACATATAGAGGAGTATGGTGTTATTCGTAAGCAAGGCAAAGTGTTTCGTGCTGTTTTTGGTGGAGATATTTTAGCAACTAAAATATTAGGTACTGTTTTTGATAATGTAGCATTACGAATAAAAACACCAACTGATATAAAAACTGCTCTCTGGAAAAAATATATCTTTATCTCAGCACTAGGAACACTTACCTCCTATTATGATAAAAGTATCGGTTATATCTATCAATACCATAAAGATGAGATAAAATCTGTTTTAAATGAGATAAATCTAGTAGCAAAAAGTTTAAATATTGAGATATTTGATGAGATAGAAAAATCCTTGATTACAGCGAGTAAAGTTCCCTATAACTCCTCAACCTCTATGCATCTGGATTTTCAAAACCATAAAAAAACAGAACTAGAAACAGTTACTGGATATATTGTTAAAACTGCTTTACAACATAATATTGAAACTCCATTGATGAATAAGATGTACACTAAACTATCGGTTTTATAAGATGATAGAAGATATAACAGAAACTTTTCATAAAAATATCTCCTATATAGAGATATATCACCCTAAACTCTTTAAAAAACTCTCCGCTTTAGATAGTGCCGTTGAAAATGGCTACTATCAAGAGAGATATCAACTTATTTATGAAAATGGTATGTTTGATGTTTATGAAAAGAGTAGTGATAGTTACCTTTACAATAAAAAGAGTAAAAACTATAGCTCCTCTGTCGCTCAAAGTATAGATTTTAAGATAGAAGATAATCTTTTTGAAGGGTTCACAAAATATACAATCAGTGATGAAAATCTAAAAAAATATAAAGAGATGCCTCCATTTACTCATCATATGAGTGGATTTGCACCTATAATAGATAATATTCAACAAAATATTGATAGTGTTGCAACTCTCAAAAATATCGATAAATTTATCTTTTTTGGTGTTGGACTTGGTTTACATATTAGTTCTGTTCATCAAAAGATAGCATCAAAAATCTATTTAATCGTTGAAGATGATTTAGAACTCTTTAGATTATCACTTTTTACAATCAATTATCAAAAGATAGCAACAGATGCAACAGTTGTTTTTTCAGTTTTTGAAGATAATGATGAGTTTAAAGAGAGTGCTGAACTCTTTTTAAAAACAGAGTATTATTACAACCATTATCTTAAATATTTTCATATGTTAAGCCATAGTGAAAACAAAAGAGAACAGTTCCACCTAGCGATAACATCACAATCTCATCTTCTATTTTATTATAATCTTTTACTCACACAATCTACCATCCCTCTTGAGTATATTTTTCATAGCTATAAATTTTTAGAAGAGGGTATAGGATTTTCAGATATAAATTTAGATAAAAAACCTTTTCTACTCTTAGCGGCTGGACCCTCTTTAGAAAAAAACAGAGAGTGGTTAAAAGAAAATCATAAAAACTTTACGATAGTAGCTATCTCTGCGATACTCCATAGTTTAGAAAAATATAATATTATCCCAGATATTGTTACCAATATTGACCCTTTTGAAAATGCAACTATCCATTTTAAAAGGTTACAATCTAGGGAGTTTTTAAAAGATACCCTACTCTTTTTTTCAGCAAGAACATCAAAAGATATTGTAAATATGTTTAAGAAAGAAAATATATTCTTTTTTGAGAGTGGTACAAACTATAAAAATTCATCTCTAAAAATATCTGCACCCTGTATAGGTTCAGCAACCTACCAACTCCTACTAAAGTTAGATGTCAAAAACCTCTATCTTTTAGGTCTAGATTTAGCAATAGATTCCCAAACGGGACAAACACACTCAACTGGGCATCCATTTATCCAAACATTGAAAACAGATATAGATAGCTCCAATAACACTGTTATGAGATATAAAGATTCACTCTTAGAATTAGAGGGCAATTTTCAAACTAAGATAGCCTCAACACCTCACTTTAAAACCTCCATCGATATTATTAATAGCTCTACTCATCTATTTAAAGATAAAGAGCAGATAGTTTATAATCTTAGTGATGGTGCAAAATTTAATAATACAGAGGTTTTATATCCAAGAAAGCTAGAGTTTTTAAAAAATAGTATAGAAAAAAACTATCTTCTTCAACTCTGTAATGAAAATATATCTATAAAACTCGATGCAGATGATGTAAAAAATATTGAAACAAGATTAATTCATACAGAAAATCTCTATCAAGATATTTTAAAATTAGAAAACTTAGAGGATATAAAACTCTTTAGTTTAGCTATTGCAGATAGCTCTAAAATGAAAAAATATGAGTTAAATCGTATAATCGATACATATTTACGATATATATTGAGCTATATTGTTGATTTTTGCAATAGAGATAGAGTAGAAAAAGATAGGTATAAAGAGTTACATAATCTACTAATAGAACATTTAACTGAGATTATTTTCTATTATAAAAAGGAAGTTATAAGATGCAAGATATTGAAAAAATAGCGATAGAGACGTATCAAAAAAATCTAAACTATTTTCAAAAATCACAAAAGAGTTTATTGCAACAACTCTTAGAGTTTAATACTAGATTGGAAAATGGAACACAAATAGCACTCTATGATTTAGAGTATTTAGATGGGTATTTTGATATTAGAGAGTTAAAAAGTGGTAATTTTTTATACTCAGGCGATAGTAATGAGATATCGCAACAGTTTTGTGATAGAGTAAATTATAAAAAGAACTCTTTTACCTTTGAGGGCTTTCCTATTTTTGACTATTCCAAAGAGAAACAGGAAAACCTTATAGATGAGGAGAGAGGAGCAGAGGGACTCTTTCCTATTATGAACTATTATCTCAAACATACAGATAGAGATGATACTATGAGATATATCGCTAAATATATGTTTATTGGTGTGGGATTAGGGGGACATATCTCACTTATAAGTAAGAAGATTCAGGCGGATGATTATCTTATTGTTGAAGATGATTTTGAACTCTTTAGACTCTCCCTTTTTACAACAAAATATTATGAGATTGCAAAAAAAGCAAGGCTCTATTTTGCAGTTGATAGCGATAAAAAGAGATTTGCAACTCTATTTGGTGACTTTTTATCTATATCTTTACAGGAAAATAGATATCTTAAATACACTCATTTTCCTGTTCATTCAAAAGAGAAGATTAAAAATATTCAAAATGAACTTGCTATCCAATCCTTTGTTACATTCCCCTATAAAACTATTTTAACAAAATATATTCGTCCCTTAGAGTATCTAAATGAGGCAAATATTATAAACCTGAGTAAACATCTCGATACAACACTTTTTAAGGATAAGCCTATTTTGATAGTTGCTGCTGGTCCATCACTTCAAAAAAATATAGAGTTTATAAAAAATAGTCATCAAAAATTTGTTGTTATTGCGATAAGTGCAGTCCTTAAAACTCTCTATAAAGAGAATATCAAGCCAGATATAGTGTTTCATATAGATGGTTTTAGCTCTTCATTACCCCACTTTGAAGATATTGATGCCAAACTCTTTTTAAAAGACAGTATCGCCATCTTAAGCTCTATCTCCCCTCTTTCACTTCAAAAAAGATTTACTAAAGAGAATATCTTTTATTATCAACTTGATACAGACTATATCCAAGGATTTGATGCTATATCAACACCTTGTGTTGGTTCACTCACAACTATCTTTTCTCTCCTTTTTAATCCAAGTGAGATATATATTGTAGGTTTAGATTTAGCATTTGATGCACAAACAGGTGCAACACACTCTGCAGAACACTTTTATAATAAAAATATCGATATATCTAATAGAAAAAATATCTCTCAAGATATGGGTCTTCGAAAAAATATATTTAAAGTGAAGGGTAATTTTCAGAAGAATATATATACAAACTCCCTCTTTTACTCCTCTATATCATCACTTCATCTATTTATTCCTCTCTTTAAAAGAGATAATCAAACTATATACAATTTAAGTGATGGAGCTTTTATAGAGGATACCACACCTCTTTTCATATCTAATATTGAAGATAGCAGATATAAAGATTTAGATAAATCTATCTTACACAGTGAGATAAAACAACTATTTTTAGATAACTCTGTTTATCGTCTTACACAAGAGCAGATGCAATCGATAAGTAATAGATTGAAAAATTCACAAAAATTGAAACTTTTAATCTCAAAATACCAAACTAAAACAAAAGTGATAGATAGTAGTAAACATATGCAGATATTTTATAGTTTTATAGCAGATATTTTGATGATGAATAGCAAAGATTCTAAAAATTTAACTATGGTATGTGACTATTTTTTCAGATATGCATTACCTTTACTTTCAGATCTATTAAATAATAGAGATATTAAAGATAGAAAAAATCATATAAAACGAGTAAACAACTTAATAATTAAAGAGCTTTTTGAGATTGAAGAGATTTATAGTAGTGCTTTGAAAAGATTTATGAAAAGAGATACCAAAGAGTAAAATCTTTGGTATCTGAAAAAAGTTATAAAACTATTGTAATAATCTCATAACATTTTGTTGAACAGAGTTAGCTTGACTCATAGCATAAGAACCAGACTGAGCTAAAATATTGTGTTTAGCAAAGTTAGCACTTTCAGCTGCAAAGTCAACATCACGAATTTGTGATTCTGCTGATGCAACATTTACTTGTGTTACAGAGATATTTCTAACATTTGACTCTATTTTATTTTGAGCCGCACCTATTGTCGCACGTAGTTGATCTACAGCTTTGATACCATCATCCATTGCTGAAATAGTAGCTTCTGCATCTGCTTGAGTAGTTACTAAAATACTACCAGAAGCTAGAGTAGCAGTATCAGTTTCACCGATAACTAACGTTTGAGTATCAAGAGAGTATGCCCCAGTATGAAATACAAATATACCATCACTATTATCACCACCAGTAGCACCATCTAAGATTTTGATACCATTGAAAGCTGTTTTATTAGAGATATCGTTTGCTTCTTCCATTAATGCAGTAACCTCTAAAGAGATATAAGCACGAGAATCAGCATCTTGAGTATCATTGGCTGCTTGTGTAGCAAGAACACGAACTCTTTTTAAGATATCACCATACTCTTCCATCGCACCATCAGCTGTTTGCATAAGACCGATAGCATCATTAGAGTTTCTAATAGCTTGACCAAGACCTTGAGATTGAGCTGAAAGTTTGTTAGCTATTGAAAGACCTGCTGCATCATCTGCAGATTTATTGATACGAAGACCTGAACTTAAAGAAGTAAGACTTTTATCAAGACCAACATTATTTTTTGTAGCATTCATATGTGCGTTCATAGCACCGATATTTGTATTAATTCTAAAACCCATAATAAATCCTTTTTGGGTAAGAGCCTTTCGCTCTCAATTTAAATTTTTATCTTTAGCTTCCTTGCCAAGATATATCTACATAATCGGCACTAAAAATATAAACTTTAGTAAATTTAGCTAAAATATTCAAAAAAAGTTATTTATATTTGGAGTAAGCGATAATGAAAATATGTACAAGCTGTGTAATGCCATCTACAAAACCTGATTTGCATTTTGATGAAGATGGAGTTTGTGATGCCTGTTTATCTCAAAAATCTAAAAATCAAGAGATAGATTGGAAGGAGAGAGAACAGGAGTTTTTAACATTAATTCAAAAATATAAAACGCATCCAGATTATGATTGTGTTATAGGTGTTAGTGGCGGTAAAGACTCTACCTATCAAGTGATAAAGATACTAGAGCTTGGTTTGAATCCACTCTGTATCTGTTTTGAACCAACAATACCAACAAAGATAGGTAAAAAAAATCTTGAAAATTTAAATAATTTAGGTGTTGATTTAATTCATATTAAGAAAAATCCCATTGTATATAAAAAATTAGCAAAAGAGGCTTTTATAAGAACAGGTGACAATGAGTGGCAAAATCATTTAGGAATTTTTACAAGTGTTCCTAAGTTTGCTGTAAATTTCAATATACCACTCATTATTTGGGGTGAAAATCCACAGATAGAGTATGGTGGACCCGCTTCAAGTAAAACAAAAAGTGCTTTAGATAGATCTTGGTTAGAGGAGTTTGGTGGTCTTCTTGGCAATCGTATCTCCGATATGATTGGAGTTGATGGATTAACACAAAAGGATCTCTCTTTATATACTTATGCGAGTGATGAAGATATTCATAGAGTGGGAGTGACAGGTCTATTTTTGGGGTATTACTTTAAATGGGATTTACGAGAAGTTATTGACAAATCCAAAGAACATGGTTTTAAAACACAAGATAGAGCAGTTGAAACAACGTATGAAAATTTTGAAAATTTAGATTGTTATAGCAACCATCTACACGATTATCTTAAATATGTAAAATATGGTTTTGGCAGAGCAACAGATAATGTTTGTTTAGATATTAGACTTGGTTATATCTCTCGAGAGGAGGGTGTAAGGTTAGTAAATAAGTATGATGGTATCCCTCCTAAAAAAGCGATTAAAAAATATCTAAAATATACAGGATTTACACAATCTGAGTTTGATAAGATAGTAAACTCCTACACAAGCAAACGTATCTTTAAAAGGGATGAAAATGGAGATTTTTTAAGAGATATTGATGGTTCATTAGTAAGAAAAGAGAGTGCTATTGTCAAGTAATAAAATAGTTATTATCGATTACAATATGGGAAATTTACGTTCGGTTCAAAAAGCTTTCCAAAAGATGGGTTGCGATGTCATCATCTCAAATAAACATAGCGATATAAAAAGTGCAGATAAATTGGTTCTACCAGGTGTTGGAGCTTTTAAAGATGGTATGAAACATCTTCAAGAGTTAAACTTAATAGAACTTCTCAATGAAGAGGTGATAGATAAACGAAAACCATTTTTAGGTATATGTTTAGGGATGCAACTAATAGCAAAAAAAAGCTATGAAAATGGCGAAACAGATGGGTTAAACTGGATTGATGCTAGAGTTGTAAAGTTTGATTTTTCAGATACTACTCTATTAAAAGTGCCTCATATAGGATGGAATAATGTTTTATATAAAAATAGTAATCCTCTATATAAAGATATTTTAGAAGATAGTGACTTCTATTTTGTACACTCCTACCATTTTCAAACAGAGGAGGATATTGTCACAAGTATAACAAACTATGGGAGCGATTTTATATCTTCTGTTCATAAAAACAATATCTATGCTTTTCAGTTTCATCCAGAAAAGAGTCAAAAAGTTGGTTTAAAACTATTGAAAAATTTTATAAAGCTAAAAGGTATCAAATAGATGTTGAAACATAGAGTTATTCCCTGTGTACTTTTAAAAGATTGGCAACTGGTCAAAACTGTCGGTTTTAAATCTTTTAGGACTATTGGACATCCAACCTCTACGGCAAGAATCTATAACGCTAGAGATGTAGATGAGCTTATCGTTTTAGATATAGATGCAAGTTTTGAGGGTGAAGAGATAAATACAGAGATTATAAGAGATATAGCAGATGAGTGTTTTATGCCTTTAACTATCGGTGGTGGTATCAAAACAGTTGATGATATCTATAAAGTTCTAAATGCAGGAGCAGATAAGATAGCTATTAACTCTATCGCTTTAAATGATGTAACTTTTATACAAAAAGCATCTGCTTTATTTGGATCACAATCTATCGTTTGCTCTATAGATGTTAAAAAGATAGATGGTCTCTATAAAGTATTTAATAAAAGTAAGGGTATTCTTGATATAGACCCTTTAGTTTTAGCCCAACAGTACCAAGAGTATGGAGCTGGAGAGATACTTTTAACATCTGTGGATTATGAGGGTTCTCAAAATGGATATGATATAGAGTTAATCAAAATGTTTCAAAATCGATTAAAAATACCTATTATTTTAAATGGTGGAATGTCTAAGCCTAAAGATGGTGTAGATGCTATAAAAAATGGAGCTGATGCGATAGCAGCAGCCTATATCTTTCACTTTTCACGATATACTCCAGATGATATTAAAAAAGAGTTATCAAATGCAGGTATTGAGGTAAGGATTTAGTTTATAGGAGTTTTTTGCTCCATATTTGATTGGTTTTAAGAGAGGTCTATTTTTTTCCTGTATTCATACTAAACACTCTCTACAATCTTACTTTTTAATATTTGAAGTTCCTTATCACTTAAATCTGTTGTCAATTTTATTGTTTCTATATCTAAACTTGCTTCTAACATTTTTCTAGCTATCTCTATTTTACCTTGCTCTAAACCCTCCTGAATCCCTTTCTCCATCGCTGTCTCTATCGCATAATCCATCACATTCTTATAATCTAGCCTTGCTTTTAAATCGTGTTGATATGCAAACTGTTTCTCTTTTGATAATGCTAAAAACTCTGATATATTAAATGCTTCCTCTATCAACTTATCATCTTTAAATCTTTCAGGTATTTTCTCTAAAGTTGCCATATTATTTAACATATAAAGCCAATACTCTAAATGGTTTTTTAATTCTGTTTCGCTCTTTTTAAATTTTGGCATCTCTATATAATAATAGTGCAGTTTATCATAAAAAATTTGATTGGTTTCAGTATTACAAAGTTGTACTTTTGTTAGATAATTTGGATTATCTTGCTTTCCATCCATCTCAAACTCTAATATTCCCACAAAATAAACTTTATTTAGTTCATAATCCCAATCGCCTTTCTTTGATTGCTCTTGAATTGGAAAACTTGTATAATACACACTTCTATCTTTAAAATATCTCTGTTTACTTCTTTGGAGTTCCACTATAAAATTATTATCTTTTTCATCTGTACAAAATATATCAAATATAGCTTTCCTATCTACTATATTTAATCCTAACTTTTCTAAATTACGATACTCCACATCTTTTATCTTATCTTCTAACTCTAACAAA
>JAYEGK010000252.1:0-1658 GCA_034716265.1 Campylobacterota bacterium | reverse complement strand
AGAAAAAAAGAGAGTTTAAAAGAGTTTATAGGGTGTGAACATTTTAGTATCAAAAAAAATAAGATACGTTTTGATAACCCCCATACTAAGATAGATTTAGGGGGATTTGTAAAAGAGTATGCAGTTGATAGAGCGGTTGAAGTGTTGCAAAAAAACAAAATCTCCTCAGCGTTAGTCAATTTTGGTGGTGATGTTTATGCCCTTAGTAAAAAACCAGACAACTCACAATATAGTATAGGGATAAAAGACCCTAGCAACCCTACAAGTTTTGCAACACAAGTTTTTTTAGAAGATGAAGCACTCACAACATCTGCTTCTTATGAGAGAAACTATAAAGTAGGTGCTACAAAATACTCCCATATCATCTCAAAAGAACAGTTACAAAAAAATGTAAACTCAGTAAGTGTTATCTCTAAAAACTGTGTAGAGAGCGGTGTTTATTCAACCTCTTTGATGATAGATGAAACAATAGAAAATAAAAACAGAGTGATTTTTTTATAGAAAACTATAATATGGGTTTAGCAATACCAATTTTAATAATCTCATCTGCACACCACTGAGCTAACTCAATATCATGTGTAATAAGTAAAATTCCCATACTCTCAAGATTTTTGAGTAAACTTTTCATCACCTCAAGTTGAACAACATTATCAAGTGCAGATGTAGGCTCATCAAGAAGTAACAGTTTTGGTTTCATAAGAGTTGCTCGAACAATAGAAGCACGTTGGAGCTGTCCTCCTGAGAGTTCATGTGGTAGTTTTAATAAAAAGTGATACTCTAATTTAACATCTCTTAAAGCATCATCTAAACCACCAAGAGGAGCAACATCTTTTATCTGACTTAAGATAGTATAACTTGGATGAAAGGAGCTATAGGGGTCTTGAAATACTTGAGAACAGTTTTGAGCCTTCACTTGACCAGAGAGTGGTTCAATATTTTTTAGTATAAGCTCAAAAAGTGTACTCTTTCCTGCTCCACTCTCTCCCACTATCGCTTTAATCTCACCTCTTTTAAGATTGAGTGAAAAATTATCAAAAAGTAAAGAATCTTTTTTATATCCAAAAGAGAGATCTTTTACCTCTAATATATTTTCCACAAACTAGCTCTTTGTTACAGTAGCATACTGTTTCTCTAATGCTTTATATAAGTTATCTGGTTGAATATCGCTATCCTCTTCCCAAACTCTTTTCATAATGACATTATCCTCTTCACCATTCCAAACTTTTATATATGTTGCATCTTTATAACCATTATCTTGACGAAACTGATTTAAAATATTTTTTCCAACATAGAGTCTATATAATGTTTCTAAATCCAAACCACTCATAACAACTAAATCAAAAAATTCACCAATCAGTTTTTCTAACTCTAAATTATCTTTATTAAGTGACAATAAAATAAGCCCTTCAACTTTAGCCATCACCTCATCTTGAGTAGCAAAACTACTATTTTTTTTATTGATACTATCAAAACTCTTTAGTTCTGAGATATCTAATGCCAAAGTATCGATAGTTCCCCTCATATTTTGAGTATAGTTTTCAATAGCTAAAGAGATGATGAAATGCCATACATCAACAACCTCTATCTGAAGATTATCCCAATCTGCCTCTTGATTTATACTTTTCCAATGTTTCCAAGAGAAGCTATCCACCATCTCT
>JAYEGK010000251.1:0-8745 GCA_034716265.1 Campylobacterota bacterium | reverse complement strand
AAATCTTCACCACCATATCGAAATATCTTATCACTATCTCTAAAAGTTTTTTTTAAAATATTTGCTGTATAGATTAAAATTCTATCTCCAGCAAGATGCCCACAGCTGTTATGTATATCTTGAAAATCATTAATACTAAAAAGTATGAAATGAAGATCATAATGAATTTTATTATTAAGACATATTTTATCTAAATAGGAGATAAGAGCATGTCTATTAAGAATTTTTGTTAATGAATCAATATTTGATGTTTTAACTAAAGTTTTAACCTGTTTAGAAAGCTCAACAATAGTCTTACTTGCTTTTGTAACCTCTTGACCCATCAGTTCATGAATATCATTAAACTTTGCTGTAATAGTTGGAGTATCAACTTTGGTATTTCCATCTAAACACTCTTCGACTGTTTTTTGATATTTTTTTGTTAATTCCCTAAAGCTTTCATTCGTATTTTCATATGATGTTAAACTTTTATCTGTTGTGTCTTTATAATCTTCAACTTGTGTTGAATTTTCAGAAGTTGATGATTCTAAGTTGTTATTTTGCATTAACATCCCTGAATAATGAGCATTTCGGAATTATACTTAACAAAAGCATAAAAAAACTTTTAATCAGAATTTTTTTATCTCTTTTTTGATAATATTTCAAAAAATATATTAAATAAGGTTTTAAATATGAGTATCTGGAGTCCATCTAGCTGGAGAGAGAAACCAATTTTACAACAACCAACTTACCCAAATCAAGATAATTTAAATAAAGTTTTGTCTGAATTGAAAAATTATCCACCATTGGTTTTTGCGGGTGAAGCACGTTCACTTAAATCTCAATTAGCAAATGTTGCTAATGGGAATGCTTTTTTGTTACAGGGTGGTGATTGTGCTGAGAGTTTTAGTGAATTTCATGCTGATAATATAAAAGATACATTTAAAGCATTAATGCAGATGGCTGTTGTTATGACCTATGCAGCGGGTGTTCCTGTTGTGAAGGTAGGGCGTATGGCAGGTCAGTTTGCTAAACCTCGTTCATCTAATCATGAAACTTTAGATGGAGTTACTTTAGATTCCTATCGTGGTGACATTATCAACGGTATTGAATTTACTAAAGAGGCACGTATTCCAGATCCAGAACGTATGATTAAAGCATATAACCAAGCATCTGCTACTCAAAACTTATTACGTGCTTTTGCTTCTGGTGGTTTAGCAGATCTGCATCAAGTTCATAAATGGACACAAGATTTTGCTCATCAAAGTGATGTTACGGCAAAATATGAAGCTCTCGCTGATGAGATTGGAAAGTCTTTAGAATTTATGGAGGCTTGTGGTGTAACATCTAAAACATATAGAACATTGAGAGAAACAGATTTTTATACTTCACATGAAGCTCTTTTACTACCTTATGAGGAAGCATTTACAAGAAAAGATTCTATTACGGATGAATGGTATGATACATCTGCTCATATGTTATGGATAGGAGATAGAACTCGTCAATTAGATGGTGCTCATGTTGAATATTTAAAAGGTGTGAACAATCCTATCGGTATAAAAGCTGGTCCATCTATGAGTTCAGAAGATTTAATTAAGTTAGCAACTACACTTAACCCTGCTAATGAAGCGGGTCGTCTTAATGTGATTGTAAGAATGGGTGCTGGTCAGGTTGGAGATGGTCTTCCATCTTTAATTCGTGCTGTTGAGAAAGAGGGCTTAAATATCGTTTGGTCTTGTGATCCGATGCATGGAAATACTATAAAATCATCAAATAATTACAAGACTCGTCCAGTTGATGCTATTTTGAGTGAAATGAAAGAGTTTTTTCAAGTTCATAAAGCGGAAGGAACTTATGCAGGTGGTGTACATTTAGAGATGACAGGGAAAAATGTAACAGAGTGTATAGGTGGTTCATTTACTGTAACAGAAGAGGATTTAAGTTCTCGTTATCATACACATTGTGATCCTCGTTTAAATGCTGACCAAGCATTAGAGTTAGCATTTTTAATTGCAGATTCTCTTAAAGAAGCACAAAATTAGTCAAATAATCGGAAAATAGATATGTCATTATTTAATCTAAATGAAAAAGATAAAAATTCTAAACAAAAAGTAGTAAGACCTGTTGTTTGTAAAACTCAAAATGTAGCAAGAGAACTACTTCAGGTTGCTCACTCAAATAATGTAAAAGTTGAGGATTTAGATTTTAATCTTTTAGAAACAAAAACATATACTAGATTAAAAGATAATAATATTCCAGACCCGGAATGGATAGAGATGTCTCAACAAGATCTTTATGAGATGGATGATGCTACTGCTCTGTTAAATGCAAGTTTTGAGATGAAACAGGAGCATGAAGTTGAGATTTTTTTAAAAAAAATAGATGAAGATCATTTTAAAAACTTTAAACTCGCTGTTGGGGCTAACGCAACGAAATGTAAAGTTTACCTTACCATATCTGCTGGATCTGAAGTAGAATATTCCCACACTTTTGATAAAGATCTTCTTCTTTTAATAAATAAAAGAAAGATAAGATCAGGTATTTTAATCAATGTTTTTGATGAGATGATAGATGATGTTGTATCTAAAATATCCGCTTATGTACGAATAGCTCAAAAAGCTGTGTATAAGAAAAAAGAGACACTATTAATTGCAGAGAGTTATGAACCAAAGCTAACAGTCAATGATGCTTTAATTCTTCATTATGAACATAAAGAAGAGGAGATAGATGAACATAAAAAAGTAGATTATTCATCTAGAGGGTTTATAAAAAATGTTAAAAAAGATGAACTTTTAATAGAATATCGAAAAGGAAAACTTGGAAAAGCTGGTAGAAGTTGTAGGGGAATATTTATTAAACCGACTGAACCAATTATTAAATATCAGCCCACTTTTAAAGTTGATGAAACTATAAAAGAGATAGAAACTTACGATAATATACAATATATAGCTATTTTGAATGGATATATCTCTTTTGAGGATAATATATACTCTATTAAAAATGATGTTGATTTAAGTCAAATTAGTTTTAAAACGACAGGTTCAATATCAACAGGTTTAGACTCTGATGTATCAGTGAGTGTGAAAGAGGAAGATGCTGAAAAAGATGCCATTGGAACAGGTATGAAGGTGGAAGTTAGTGAAATTAATATTGATGGAAGTGTTGGTCCAAATGCTGAAGTAAATGCTTTAAAAGCAAACATAGCAGGACAAACACATAAAACATCGATTGTTCGAGCGCATAAATTAAATATCAATATTCATCGTGGTAATGCTTATGGAAAAAAAGTAAAGATTACAAGACTTGAGCATGGAAATATCGATTGTGATAATGTTACTGTAGAACAAGCGATAGGTGGTACTATTAGAGCTAAAACAATAGATGTTGATTTATGTGGTTCTCATGTAAGAGCGACAGCTTCTAAGTTAATAGAGATAAAAAAGATGCAGGGAAGTGAAAATTTTTTTACAATAGATCCTCTTTTAAAAAAATCGGCACAACAGGGTTTATTAGCCAATGATGATGAAACAGTAGATTTAGAGAGAGAGATTAGAGGGTTAGCTGAAGAGATTGATCGATATACAAAACTGATTAAAGATGGTTCGAGTTCTTTTAATGAGATTAAAAAAAGATTGCTTCATTATAAAAAAAATAATATTAAGATGCCTGATAGTTTTATAAAAAAATATAAACAGTTCCAAAAAACACAACTACACCTAGAAACGATAAAAGAGGAACAGGCTGAAAAAACAAAAGAGTTTTCCTACTTAAATACAAATAGAGGATCTTTTCAAGAGGATATTTTCGAAGCAAGGATTATTAATCAAAGTCGTTGGGTTGGTCATAATGAGTTAAAGTTTAAGTTAGTTGATCCTCCATTAGATATAGTTTATTATCCAGAAGATGGCTCTTACGATAAAATTTTTGGATTGGTTCAAAATAGTGATGGAAACTATGAGATTAAGGTGATGAAAGAGTGATAGTTGGTTTAGAGGGAGTAATAGAGTATAAGGAACCATCATTTTTACATATTAATGTTAATGGTATTGTATATGAAGTTTTTATCTCGTTACAAACTTTTTCAGTACTGCAAAAAGAGAGAATAAAGCTTTTTACTATGCAGATTGTACGTGAAGATGCTCAACTTCTTTTTGGTTTTACAGATTTGAGTGAAAAAAAACTGTTTCAAAGGCTTATAAAGATAAATGGTGTCGGTCCAAAAGTTGCGATGGCAATCTGTTCTACATATACATCGATTCAATTTGCCAATATACTAAAAAATAAAGATATCAATGGTATAAAGAAAGTTCCTGGAATAGGTCCTAAAAGTGCAGGGCGTATTATTGTTGAATTAAATGGTTTTGATACAGATATATTAGTTTCAAACTCCTCTCAAGATAGATCTTTCAATGAAGCAACAGAAGCACTAGAATCGTTAGGATTTAAAAAAGAGAAGATCTCAAAAGCTTTAAGCTCTTGTGATGCTAAAGATACTGCTAGTTTAGTAAAACAAGCTTTAAAGTTTTTACAAACTCTTTAATAACCTTCCTTAGAAAGGAAAGGTTTGATAGCGTATTTTACTGAATTACAAACTCTGTAAAATAGATACCTTGGATTTGACCATCAGAAATCATAGAGTTTAATGTATCCATAATCTGTGTGGAAACTTTTTGTTTTCCTTTTTTCGAGGAGATCTCTTCAAGAGTTTTAGATGTTAAGATTCTTATGATTCTATCTCTAAGAACAGGTGATTTTGCATCAAGTTCTAAACTTAACTCCTCTCCTTCGAGTTCTAAAGACATTGTCACTTTTAAATATCTACGACCAGCATCACTTTTAAGATTAACAGTAAATGTATCAAGTGGATATAAGATACCTATCTCATTTAGTTGTCGAGAGTTTGCTAACTGAGGGTTAGATACGACTCTTTGTGCCGATGTTGGTTCACTACTTCGCTCTGTTGTCTGTTTTACAGGTGCAGAAGATGTATCTTCATCATCCATCAAAAGAAGAGCAGCTACTGCTCCACCAATAATAATAACAAGTATCAATACAACAATAATAATTATCATAAGAAGATTACTTGATTTTTTTTCCTCTTTGGGTGTATCGGTTTCTTCTACTTCTTCAGCCATAGTTTTCCTTTAAATTTTTTTCCTCTTTTAACTACACACTTTGATATTTAAACTAGTGATAATATCCTCAAAAATAGGACCAGACTCACGATCTAAATCATCATGATACTCTATTACTAAAACCTCTCTACCCTTTGAGATACTTGTTGTATAGATCTCAGGCTTTATCGTATGTTTTGCAACGATAGCATCAACATTAGAGTTTACTAATGTTTTTTCCTCTACACCTTTATATGCCAGTGATAATCTTGAAAATCTTTCTTCACTTCTAAATTCTGCATCAATCATTTTTTACCTTTATTTTTAATAAGAGAATTATACACAAATTAATACCATTCTAATAGTTTTGTCACTTCATCAACTATAAAAATTTTCATAGATGTTTTTTCTAATGGCTTTTTTGCCAAAAGGACTTTAGATATATTTTGCATTTTTGCCTCTTTAAGTCTTGCATCAAGAGCATAAACCTCTCTAACATCACCAACTAAAGAGACCTCGCCTATAAAGATAGTCTCTTTGGATATTGCACGATCTCTAAAACTACTTAAAATTGCTGCTAAGATAGCTAAATCTGCGGCAGTTTCTGTTATCTTAATACCACCTGTAATATTGATAAAAACATCATATCCAGAAAGAGGTATCTCTAACTTTCTCTCAAGAAGTGCTAAAAGCATATTGAGACGATTGTTATCAAATCCAGTAGCTTGACGTTTAGAGTTATGAGAGTGGGATTCAGATACAAGTGCTTGAACCTCTAAGATAATAGGGCGAGAACCCTCCATAATAACGGTTAAAGCAGAACCTGCTTGTGTGGAGTTACGATTGAAAAATCTTGATGCTATATCTGTAGCAGAGACCAATCCTTCTGCTCTCATCTCAAATACACCTATCTCACTAGTTGCTCCAAAACGGTTTTTAAAACCTCTAAGAATTCGAAGCTCTTGAGAGGAATCACCCTCAAAATATAAAACTGTATCCACCATATGTTCAAGAACACGTGGTCCAGCGATAGAACCCTCTTTTGTAATATGTCCAATAATAAATATAGCGATATTTTTCTCTTTAGCGATACGCATCAACTCAAATGTAATCTGTCTTACTTGAGTTACAGAACCAGGTGCAGATGTGATATTTTCAGAGTAGATAGTTTGAATAGAATCTATAATTAAAAACTCATAGTGACGATGTTCAAGTTCTATTAAAACCTGTTCAAGTCTGATTTCACTTAATAGATAGAGCTTTTCCTCATTTGATTTTAAACGGTTTGAACGTAATTTTATCTGAGATGTTGATTCCTCTCCTGTTACATAGAGAACATTTTTTCCTGATGAAGCTATATTTGAGCCAACTTTTAGAAGAAGAGTTGATTTTCCAACACCAGGACTTCCTCCTATAAGAGTAAGAGAACCAGGAACAATTCCTCCACCTAAAACACCATCAAGTTCACTATCTAAAGAGCTATATCTAAAGATATAATCCTCTTTAACATCTTTAATACTAATCGCTTTTACAGAGCTAGAGGATGATGTGGATTTTGTTTTTTTCACTACATCTTGCTGATGTTCATTTAACTCTATAAAGGAGTCCCAACCACCACAATTTGTACATTTTCCCATCCATTTTGGTGTAGTAAGTCCGCAGTTTTGACATTCAAAGAGAATTTTTTTCTTAGCCATCTGTGTCTTTATTTGAACCGATATTTTGAGCGATAGTTTTTAGTTTATCATCTTCATCTAAAAAAAGTGCTTCAAGGAAGCTATCAACAAACTCATATTTATCAAAAACAACTAAGTCATCAGGTTGTTCACCTGTCCCTACATAAAGAATAGGAAGTTTAAGAGCATAAGCGATACTAAAAATACTACCACCCTTTGCAGTACCATCAAGTTTTGTAATAATAATGCCATCAACGCCTATCATCTCATTAAATGCTTTTGCTTGAGCAATCGCAGAGTTTCCTTGTGTTCCATCAAGAATTAAAACTGTTCTATGGGGAGATTTTGGATGTGCTTTATCACATATACGATAGATTTTTTTGAGTTCATTTGCTAAGTTTGTTTGCGTATGTAATCGTCCAGCTGTATCTATGATAACATTATCAAAACCTTTTGATTTTGCGGAGTCTATCGTATCGTAAGCAACGGCAGAACTATCATGTCCCTGTTTAGATGATACGATAGGAATATCTAACTTTCTAGACCATAGTGTGAGTTGCTCTATAGCAGCAGCACGAAAAGTATCTCCAGCACCCAGAATCACTTTTTTCCCATCTTGTTTATACTTTTGAGCAAGTTTTGAGATTGTTGTTGTTTTTCCTGCACCATTAACACCAACAATAAGCTCGACAAATGGAGCATTGTACTCTGGTTCTTTATAAGATGAGTTCTCTAATGTTGAAAGAAGTTTTGAACGAAGAATATCTTTTGTTACTTTATCTTGATATGTTTGTTCAAGAATAAGTTCAACTAAAGCATATTCAACATCAGCCTCAAGTAGAATATCTTCTAATTCATCTTTGCTAAAGCTAACTTTTTTTTTTGGTACTACTGTTTTTATCGCTTCAACGGTTTTATTTAATGATTTTTTTATAAATCCAAACATCAGTTATCCTTAGTTTACTTTTTTAGAGCCATTTTTATATCACTATCGATAAACTCCTCCTCAACAGCACCTAAATAATGGTTTACTAATTGACCATCTTTATATATTGCCATCAAAGGAATTGGAAAATTATTTCCTAGTTTTAACATTGCTGCTATCTCATTTACAAGAGGTCTATTTGTGCTAGAGTTTACTATCACATAGTTAGCAGAATTCATAGTTTTAAACTCTTCAAGTTTTTTATTAGAGATACCATCTTCGATAGTTATGCCTATTACTACTAAATCATCTTTATATTTTTTTTGAAGTGCAGAAAGAGAAGGTGCTGTTGCACGGCAGGGAGGACACCATGTTGCAAATATATCAAGAACAATCATCTTACTTTTATCGTTATCAAGAATAAAGCCTGTTTGTGTTTTGGTTATGACATATTGCTTATTATCTGTGGATGTTAGTACAAACTCATTACTTGATATCATAGAGTTGGCCTCTTCTATTACATCACTATCTATCTCATTTTCATCAGAACACCCTTGGGAAAATATTGCAACTATAAATATTATTGCGAATACTGTTTTTTTAAACATATACATACCTTTTTATTGTAAAATTAGCATAATTATAACCATAAAGATTAAAAATGACTCTTACAAAAAATAGTTTTAGAAAAAAATGTTTATATGAGATGAGAACAGTTTCTCAACACAATCTAATTTATCGCAATAAAAAATTAAATCAAAAGCTTTTAAAAGAGTTAAAGGGTGTAAAAAATAAAAAGATACTTTTTTATTATCCTTTAGATTTTGAAATAGATATAAAAAGTTCTCTTGCCTATCTACGGAAAAATTGTGATATTTATATCCCATTTATGGAAGGGGAAAGTTTTAAGATGGTACCATTTAGACTTCCTCTTGTTAAAAAAAAGTTTGGTATTTTTGAAGCAGGGAATACATTACGAACTATAAAGGATATAGATATTGCAATAGTTCCCACTGTTGTAATAGATGCTAATCTTCAAAGAATTGGTTTT
>JAYEGK010000250.1:0-1664 GCA_034716265.1 Campylobacterota bacterium | reverse complement strand
TGTTCTTTGTTTATGTGCTCCATAGCTATTTGCTTGTTCAAATGATGTTAAATAAGAGGTAAGTCCATACTCACTTTTTATATCCATAACAATAGCATTCACTTCAGTTTCATCTATTATTTTTAAAACTTTTTTTAATGTTTGAGAGTTGTTACTAGCACCCCAAAATGTAAGATACAGTGCTTTAACAATAATAGGTTCTATCTCTATTTTTGAGATGTTCAAATCTGAATTGAAAGAAAATGGTCTATATCCATGAGCTTTGACAAAATATTTTGTTTCATTACCTTCAATATTAAATGAACCATTTTCATCTGTTATAATAGTTTGCTGAGAGTCATTAATAGTTGCATTTGCAATAGGATTAGATGTTTCTTTATCTATAACAGTGCCGCTAAATGAAGCAAAAAGTGATAGCTTAAATAATATAAATAGGGAAGTTTTCTTCACTAAACTATTACCTTTCATTTAAAAAATATTTTAAACTTGTATCGCTCCACTCTTTTGATAATTTCAAGTGATTATCTATAGAGGAGTAAACTTTTTTAAAATCTTCATTTTTATTGCTAAGCTCTTTTATGACATCTTGAAGTGCCATCTTTGCAGAACTGATTACATCTTCGGGATATTGTAAAAGAGTTACATCTAAACTTTTAAGTTTATCAAGTGCCACAATATTTTTGGCATGAAATTCAGATGTCATATAGGAGTTCATCTCACTGCTACTTACCTCTATCATCGCTTGATGTTCATGAGCTAATTTTTCAAAAGATTTTTTATTGAATGTTAGTTCCAAAATAGAACCTGGTTCATGCCAACCTGAGTAATAATATGGAGCAACCTTATGAAATCCCATTTTAATATCAAGAGCTGGTCCAACCCATTCAGTTGCATCTATAACTCCTCTCTCTAATGAAGTATATATCTCACCAGCAGGGAGTAAAATAGGATTAACACCCATTTTTGCAAACACCTCTCCACCAAGTCCAGGGATACGCATCTTTAACCCTTGCATATCTTGGAGAGAATTTATAGGTTTTCTAAACCATCCTCCCATCTGAATATTGGTATTTCCACCCATAAAAGGGTGAAGATTATATTTGGCATACTGCTCTCTCCACAAATCTATCCCACCGCCAAAAAGCATCCATGAGTTTATCTCTTCAGCTGTAAAACCAAAAGGGATACCACTATAAAGTGAAAAAGCGGAGTTTTTACCCTTCCAGTAGTATGGACCAGAGTGAAAAGCATCGATTTGACCACTACTTGCTGCATCAAATACTGCTAGGGCAGGGACTAAACTATTTTTAGGATAGAGTTTGATCTCTAAAGATCCTCCACTTATATCTTTTACTCTTTGAGCAAATCTTTCTACGCCTGTTCCCATAATAGGAAAATGTGCTGGCCAACTTGTTGCAAGTTTAATAACAGTTTTTTTGTTTCTATTTATATTTACTTTTTTACTCTCTTCATCTATTGATGAAGGATGTTTAGAATAATCTATTGCTTGACGATTACTTTCATTACATCCTGTAAGTGCAATACCTACTGAAGCAGTTGTTGCAGTAGTTAAAAAATCTCTACGGTTCATCTTTTTTTTTCCTAAAAATCTAAAGTCAATTGTGTATGAGTAACAATTGGAGTTTTAAGTATCGATTTATCAA
>JAYEGK010000249.1:0-8776 GCA_034716265.1 Campylobacterota bacterium | reverse complement strand
AATGAGGGAAGATATACACTTATGATCTCGATAGTTCCAGCATTAGATGAAATGAAATTTGAGTATGAGACGCAAGAGGGAGAGGGTTCTGTAGTAAACTTTATGAGAACGGCTCTAGATACACTTCATGGGAGTGAAAAAAGTGAAATACTTTTAGCAGATGATGAAGATACTATAATGTTCGCTGATGGTGGTGATGATACTCTTCTTGGTGGAGATGCTAACGATACTCTAAATGCTGGAGATGGTAGTGATACTCTTGTTGGTGGAGATGGTAGTGATAGACTTGATGGTGGTGCAGATAACGATACTCTTAGTGGAGGGACAGGTGATGATACTCTACTTGGTGGTTCAGGACATGACAGACTCGATGGTGAAGCGGGAGCAGATAGTTTAGATGGTGGAGAGGGTAACGATACTCTTATCTATGATGCACAGGACACAGTTGTAGATGGTGGAGTAGATAGTGATACATTAGTTGTTCATGAAGATATAGATTTTACAAATATAGATAGTGTTAAGAATATAGAAAATATCGATATAGATAAAGCAGATGTCAACATAACACTTGATTTAGATTCATTGATCAATATGACAGATGATGATAATAGCTTAACAATCTTTGGTGATGATAAAGATAGCTTAACTCTTGAAAATGGAGATGGTGAGTGGAGTTTTGAGGGTCAAGAACATAATGAAAAAGAGGATAGAACAGTTAATGTTTATGAGCAAAATGGTGCTGTTGTTAAGATAGATGAAGATATCGAGATTACTATTGCTTAGAGGTTTTTAAACCTCTGGCAAAGATTTAAAAACTGTTTATACAAGCTCATGATTGATAGATTCAGGTTTATATTTAGAACCGTTTTGTAGATGAAGTTTTTGAGTAGGATATGCTATTTCAATATCTTTTTCTTTGTTGAAAGCATCGATAATCTCCATAGATATCGAGCTTCTGAGTGTTAATGTCCCATAAGCATTTGTTAAATACCATGAACTAATAACTAAACCGTAGGGTTCGATAAAAGAGAATATTCTTGGTTCAACATTTGTATTTTTAAGACTATAATGACTTCTAATTTTATTAAGCTGTTTTCTTGTTATATCTGTATAACCTTTTGAATATTTTTTTGTTATCTCTTTACAGATATGCATCGCTTTTTTATGGTTTGAATCATATGTGATAGTGATATCTATTCCATCCCAAACAGTTTTAAGTGAAGCATGAGAGTAGTTTGCAATCATTCGTGTAAAGACATAGTTATTTGGTACAAATATTATACGTCCTGCACGTCTATTTGTCATATAAGTAGTGTATGTTATATCCTCTAAAAGAGTGATACGTAACAGAGAGATATCCATAACATCACCAACATATTGCATACCATCCATATCTACACGTATTCTATCTCCAACATGAATACTCCCACCAAATACTATTACAAGCCATCCTAAAATACTCATAAACCAATCTTTCATAGCGATAGCGATACCCGCTGATGCAAAACCTAGTATGGTTACTAAATAGCTAACATTTTCTATGTAGTTAAAAAAGAGAATAATTATGATAAGTGTTACATTTGTAAAGTTTATAATCTTATTTGCCATATAAAACCGGTCATTATCTTTTATATATCTTTTTATTACTAGTTTTAGGAGTAAAAATATTAGGATAACAACAAGAACAACAACACCAATATCTATAAGTCTATATACCTGTTTTTCAATATCTTTTTCAATATTTGCTTCAAGAGATTCTAGTCTCTTTTGATACACTTCAGCTGTTACAGTGATAGTATCTAGTGCGATTTCAAATCTTTCAAGCTGTTTATTTTTCTTTTTAGCAATCTGAACAAATTTTTTCTCTTTATCTAGTTTTAAGATGAGATTATAGATATCATTCTCTTTATGGATGAGTGCGATAAGGTTAGTGATTTTCTCTTTTTTTTGGAGATAATCGTTTAGGTTTGTATTGAATGTTTTTATAAGGGAGATACCTGTAAATATATCAAAAGGGTTTGATATATTTGGTGTTTTTTCTATAGCTGGAGGTGTAAGTAGTTTAGAAAAAAGAGCACTTCCTTTCTCCTCTAAACGATTTACTTGAGTAGCTAAGATTCTCTCTTTGGAGACTAAAGAGCTAAGACTATCTTTATCTACAAGATAGTTTCCCTGCTGTTTTAAAAAAGAGATCTTTTGTCTGATTTTTTTGAGACTATCTCTTACTTCCAAAGAGGTTAGGTAAGAGGAGTAACTCTTCATCCATACCTGTTCTTGTAAAATCTCTTGCTCTATCATCTCAAGTTCAATTAAATATTTTGAAATTTTTTCTTTTCTAGCTTTTGTCTCTTTAAGCTCATTTTGTCTAATAATCTCTTTTTTGATAGTATCTTTACGTATCTGTTCTAGTTCCTGTTGTTTTTTTAATACACTCTCCTGTTCTTGAGAGCTGTTTAAATCATTACTATACAAATTAAAAATTAAAAAAAATAGGATTATTAGTTGCTTCATTGTTTATCCAGTATTATATATTTTTATATCAAAGATAATAATACTCAAAAAATAGAAATAGATTACTTTTGTTGTAAAAACATTTCTAAAACTTTTTTGATTTAGATGATTGTTACTCTAGCGGTTCATTCACTTCAATCTGACATCTGTTATTTTGGCATTTTATATTAGCGTCAAAGTAAAAGATTTTAGATAGATCTAGTTTCGAATCGTTTAGTTTCATCTTTTGTTACTTTAAATCATTAAATCTATTTAAGATATCGATAATTAAACTTTTTTCACATTCATTAGTTATCTTAACATTACCGAGTCCCATGGCTAAAATAAAAGTTATTTTCGTATCGGAACTTTTTTTATCTAAGAAAAAAGTTTCATAAAAAGTTTCGGGATTTTTTATAGTGTATGTTGTAGGAAGATTATATTTTTCTAAGAGTTGTTTTACTCTGAGTGCTTCATCTTCACTCATGAGACCCATCTTTACAGATGTTTCATTTGCCATAATAATACCGATAGCTACCGCTTCACCATGAAGATATTTTTTATATTTCGTTTCATTTTCTATCACATGACCAAATGTATGACCATAGTTTAAAGCAGCACGTATACCATGCTCTTTTTCATCTTGTGCTACAACATCAGCTTTAGTTTGTACTGCTTGTTTTATAGCTTCTTGTAAATTTTTAGGCTCTTTTAAATCTGTATTTTCTAAAAATTCAAAAAACTCTTTATTAAAAGTAACAGCCATTTTAACAATCTCTGCAATACCAGCACCAAACTCACGACTAGGAAGTGTACTAAGAAAGAGTGGATCGATTGCAACAGTTTTTGGTTGATGAAATGCACCGATAAGATTTTTACCATAACTGTTGTTCATACCTGTTTTACCACCAACACTTGCATCAACTTGAGATAGGAGTGTTGTCGGAATTTGAATAAAATCGATTCCTCGTTGATATATACTAGAAATATATCCAGTCATATCACCAATAACACCACCACCAAAGGCTATGAGTAAAGATTTACGGTTAAAACGGTGATTAAAAAGAGATTCTAAAATAGTATCAACACTTTGCTGGTTCTTATACTCCTCTCCATCAGGAACTGTAATGATGTAAAGCTCTTTAGCAGAAATCTTTGTTAAAAGGTAACAAAGGTGTAAACCCGCTACTTTAGGATTTGTAATAACCGCTACTTTTGTATCAAAATATTGCTCTTTCAGGGAGTCAATAGTTATATCATAGGAGTTGTCTATAACTTTTTTAAGTGGTATATTTACTTTCATTTTGCTCTCTTTAAATAATCTATATAATTTGAAATATTTTACTTCAAAAAATGTAAAAAACAGATAAATGATAATATATTATACATTATAATAGTTTGACAATTACTATATATTATATATAGTTTGATGATTACTTAAATTAGTTTGTTTATAAAAAAATATCAATGAAAAGAGAGAACTCCATCTTTATGATGGAGTTAAAGGAGGGTTTTAAAGAAGCTCTTATTTAAGGATAATTTGTTTAGTCCACTCTTCCATAACTACTTGAAGTTTTTCATTTGGTGCTTCCATAAATTCAACAATAAAAGAGTTTTCTAGTTCAGCAATAGCAATACTTCTTGGACGAGCTGCTAATATTTTAGTGTTTGGAATCATAGCACCAAAACAAAATACAATATTTTGAGCATCTTTAATATCTGGATTTATTTCGCCATCTATCGATTTTGTATGTGTATAGTGGTCAAAAAGAGCTATAAATGTAGCGATAGGGTGATTTTCAATCTTCTCCTTATAATAACTGAGAAAATCTGCTATGTTTTTGAAAGTTGTTTCTGTTTTTTGAATCTCTAATGTGTGTACTGGATATTTATCCATAACGATCGATTTTGTCATAGTAAACCTTTTAATTATAATTATTAATGAGATTGTATCTTATTATAATTATAATCAAATTAAATCTATCTGTTAAACATACTCGATCCAAGTCTTACCATGTTTGAACCACACTCTATGGCAAGTTCAAAATCATTACTCATTCCCATAGAACAGATAGTAGCATCTTCTAACTCTTTATAGATATTATGAGTTGTTATAAAACTCTTTTTGATAATCTCTCTATCTTGAGAGTGTGCACCGATACTCATAACACCTTTTAGATTGATATTTGGACACTCTTTTTGAATCTGTTTATAGATATCTTTTGCATCTTCTGGCATAACACCACTTTTAGAATCCTCTTTTGCAGAGTTTATCTGAAGGAGGGTATCTAGTGTCATCTGTTTTACTTCAAGTTTTTTTTGAAGCTCTTGTGCTAACTCTAAAGAATCAAGAGAGTGAAAAAGAGAAGGGTTTATATCTAAAAGATTATTTATTTTGTTTTTTTGTAAATTACCGACAAAGTGCCACTCTAGTGGATGCTCTTCTAGTGCAATAGATTTAGTTTTTAAATCTTGTACTTTATTTTCACCAAATGCACGTTGACCAATATTATAAAGTTTAACTATCTCATCAGATGTCGAATATTTGCTAATCGCTACGATTTTAACTATATGGTGAGGATTTACTTTAACTCTAGCATTTTCTATACGTCTAATAATATCATCTATATATATTTTGTATTCTATTTCATTCATTGTTTTACCTTAGTATGATTTTTTAGAAAGTATGATAGCATAAGTTAGAATATTTTTGGAAAAGATGAAATGTTATTAATAAAAGAGGAGAGGTGTATTTTTTAAAATAGCCCAAAAAAGGGCTATTTAAAGGGATAGTAATCTATGTTACATCATCCCTGGCATACCACCACCCATTTGAGCAGGCATTCCACCATCACTAGCTCCTGCTGGAACCTCTTCTGGTATCTCATAAATCGCAGCTTCAGTAGTTAAAAGCATAGATGAAACAGACACAGCGTTTGTAAGTGCAACACGTGCAACTTTAAGTGGATCGATGATTCCCTCAGCAAACATATCTACATACTCACCATTTGCAGCATTAAACCCTATATTTACATCTTGCGCATTTTCAACACTATTTACAACTACACCAGTATCAAAACCAGCATTTTGAGATATCTGCTTCATAGGCGCTTTTACAGCACGTAAAATTATCTCACAACCTATCTTTTGGTCACCCTCTAACTCTAAAGAAACTTTTGCAGCAGCGCGAACTAACGCAGCACCACCACCGATAATAATTCCCTCTTCAACAGCAGCTTTTGTTGCAGAAAGTGCATCATCAACTCTATCTTTTTTCTCTTTCATCTCAGTTTCAGTTGCAGCACCAACTTTAATAACGGCTACACCACCACTTAGTTTTGCTAAACGCTCTTGAAGTTTCTCTTTATCATACTCACTTGTAGTAGATGCTATTTGAACTTTTATCTCAGCTATTCTTCCTGAAACTGCCTCTTGTGAACCAGCACCATTTACGATAACAGTATTGTCTTTGTCAATTACCACACGAGCTGCTTGACCAAGAAGTTGAATATTTGCACCCTCTAAAGTGTGACCTGTCTCTTCTGAGATAACAGTTCCTTGAGTAAGAGTTGCTATATCTTGTAACATAGCTTTACGTCTATCACCAAAACCTGGAGCTTTAACAGCACTTATGTTTAAAACACCACGAAGTTTATTTACAACTAGTGTTGAAAGTGCTTCACCCTCTACATCTTCTGCGATTATAAGAAGAGGGCGGTTAGTTTTTTGAACTTGCTCTAAAACTGGTAAAAGGTCTTTAAGAGAAGAGATTTTGCTATCAGCTAATAAAATCCAAGGGTTTTCAACCTCAGCAATCATCTTTTCAGGGTTTGTAATGAAGTAAGGACTTAAGTAACCACGGTCAAACTGCATACCCTCAACAACGTCAAGTTCATCAGAAATACCTTTAGCTTCCTCAACAGTGATAACGCCATCTTGACCAACTTTATCCATAGCTTCTGCAATCATATCACCGATGTCACTATCAGAGTTAGCAGAAATAGTTGCAACTTGTGCTATATCTTGTTTTCCATTTACTGGCTTAGAAGCTTCAGTTAAGTTCTCTAAAATAACTTTACAGGCTTTATCCATACCACGCTTTACTTCAACTGGATTTGCACCAGCCGTGATGTTACGAAGACCTTCTGAGAAGATTGCGTTTGCTAAAACTGTTGCAGTAGTTGTCCCATCACCAGCTTCATCAGCAGTGTTTGATGCGACTTGCTTTACAAGTTGAGCACCCATATCTTCCATCTTATCTTTTAAATCCACTTCACGAGCAACAGAAACACCATCTTTAGTAAGAACAGGTGCTCCATAACTTTTTTGAATTAAAACATTACGACCACGTGGTCCCATTGTAACTTTTACCGCGTCTGTTAGTTTTTCAACACCACGAGCTAAACTGTTTCTTGCATCATCTGAAAAAATTATCTCTTTTGCCATATTATTATCCTACTATTCCAAAAATATCTTCTACGTCTAAAACTATATACTTAGTTCCTTCAAAAGCAACTTCATTACCAGCATATTTACCAAATAAAACTTTGTTGCCATTCTCTAAAACAGTAACTTCTTTACTTACTGCAACTACCTCACCAGCTGATGGCTTCTCTTTTGCATTGTCTGGAATAATGATACCTGACATAGTTGTTGTAGCTTCCTCTACGCGTTTTACTAAAACTCTGTTTCCAAGTGGTTGAAAGTTCATATTTTTCCTTGTTTAAAAATAATATTTTTATTGTTGTAACTTTAGCAAAAAAAAATAAATACTAAGGGTTAATAGGATATAAAGTGAAAATTATTTATTTGTAAAACTGAAGAGGGATTTTTTTATGCAAGAGTACAAAATATTTTTAAAATATTGGTTGTTTTTTATATCTATTGGAGCTATTTTTAGAGCTGTTTTGATTTTTTTATTTGTTGAAAAATTTGATTTTAATATTATATCAATCCTTTTTTATGGTGTGAGAATGGATACTATCGCTTTTAGTGCATTTAGTATTATTTTTGTTCTTTTTTATACATTTAACTTTATTAAAGTTTTAAAAATATTATTAACACTCTTTACCTCCATCTACTTTATTTTAGAGATTTCAACATTAACTTTTATGGATTATTTTTTAACAAGACCAAACTATCTTTTTGTGGAGTATTTAAAGAACTATTCAGAGATGTTCAATATGGTTTTTGGACTTTATAAGATAGAAGTTATGATGGCAATACCCTTTTTATTGGCTATTTTTTATGGTGCATACCAGTTTTTTAATAAAACAGTTCAAAAAGGGGAGATAAAAAAAAGATTAATTCTATTGCCTTTAGTTTTAGTGGTTTTGGCTTTAGGTGCTAGATCTTCATTGGACTCATCTACACCAAATAAAAGTTTTTATACATTTAACAACTCAAACATAGATTCAGAGATAGCAAACAATACTATGTTTTCAATTTTGTACTCTATCTATCTTATGAAAAAAGAGAAGTTTTATGACTATGGGAATATGAAATATGAGGATGCTGTAGAAAATGTGCAGGTTTTAAATAGTTTTAATGATAACAAAAACAGTTTTATACGATTTCAAAAATCTACATTTGATAGAAAGAAAAATGTTATATTGGTACTACTAGAGAGTTTTGGCCATGAATATATTGGTCATTTAGGGGGAACAGATACTACACCAAATTTAGATAGTTTAACAGAAGAGTCTCTCTACTTTACAAATCTATATGCAACAGGAACAAGAACTTCGTGGGGAGTCTCCTCTATCTTAACAGGACTCTATCCTTTACCATCAAGAGAGTATGTAAAAGCAAATAAATCTTTAAATAATTTCTATACAGTTGCCTCAACATTTAAACTCAATAGTTATGAAACAACATTTCTTTATTCAGGGGATGCAGATTTTGACAATATGAGAGGTTTTATGTTAGCAAATGGATTTGACAATGTTTACGGAAAAGAGAGTTTTAATCGTGATTTAAAAAAATATACATGGGGTTATTGCGATGAAGATCTTTATGATAGAGCATTGCATTTAATAGAAAAATCAAAAGATAAACCCTATTTTTTAACACTTTTAACGATGTCAAGTCATGAGCCATTTGATTACCCTAAAGGGAGAGTAGAGCCATATCAAGATGCGAAGTTAGAGGGTTTTGCAAACTCGATAAAATATGGTGATTATGCGATAGGAAAATTTATGAAACAGTTAAAAGAGAGAGGGGCATTAAAAAATACGATAATTGCATTTATAGCAGACCATAATCCAAAAGCATATGGAACATTTGA
>JAYEGK010000248.1:0-1665 GCA_034716265.1 Campylobacterota bacterium | reverse complement strand
GATATTTTCTATCATATTTTTTAAAATCTCTCCTGAACGACCAATATAATAGCTGTTTTCTTTATCTTGAGATTGAGAGATTTTAAAATCAATAATCATTACTTTTGCTTGAGTATTCCCACATCCAAACATACTTTGGGATCTCGATTTACTTAAATCACAAAGATGGCAAGTTGATATATCTGCTATTAATTGATTAAATGATAGTGCTTGATTATAGTTTCCCTCTTTATTAAAATTAAATGAGTCGATATAATGAAAGCCGAGAGATTTTAATTTATAGAGATTTTGAAGTAATATAGAGTTTTGATAAGATTTCAAATCAAAAACCATCTCTAATAATCTTCATCAAGACCAACACCATTAATATTTCTAATAGTAATATATGCTAGACCAGACCCATGTAGATCTTTTTTACTAAAGGAGTAAAAAATAAGTTCATACTGTTTATCGCTCCCTATTTTAAAACTTAAAATTTTTCTATAATGATCACTGGATTCATCTATATCATAAGCGTTAGTGGAGGAAAGAACTGTTTTTACCTCTTCATAGGGTGTACCATTACTATTATCATAACAGAGTTTTAAGCCCGCTTTTCTCCATGCTTTAGGAAGTAAAACAGGAATATCAAAATCATCATATGAAAAAGAGATACTATTAACAACATCTGTTTCTTTATCGATATGAAGAGCGAATTTACCCATAATTTGATTTTGATAATTATATTTTACAATCTTATCTTCAACTTTGAGAGGAACTCTCTCTCCAAGTTTAATTTTATAAGGAAGTACAGAAAAGAGAGTACTCGATTGTAGAAAAGATACAAGTAAAATTGGAAGTAGTATATGTTTCATAAGATTAATTATTCTCTTTTCTTATAAACTCTAAAAAGAAAACTAAAAATATACCTAAAATAATACTAGTTACAAAAGAAACAACTAATATTAAGGCTCTTTTAGGTTTAACTTTTGCTTTTATATAGGACTCTGAGGGAGCTGTCAAAACATCACATTGATAATAGGTTTTTGATTGCATCATAATCTTTTCCTCTATAATTCCTGAAATAATTCCTGAGATACTTTTACGAAGTTCAAAACCCTCTACAGTCACTAGCTCTTTTTCAAAATATCCAAGCTTACTATTAATGATACGAAGATTATTCTCTACTAAAAATTCACTTGCATCTTTTAAGAAAAAATTTACTATTTTTGGTGCATAGATTCTGTCAGCATCACTATAAGAGACTGTAATCAAAGCTGTTGTTTTATCACTTGCTATAGAAAAATTTGATTTAATTAACTTCACTGTATCAAAAATCAATTCATTATAGTCTATCTCATCATCAGAGGGTGTCTCTGATTTAAAAAGGTCATAAATACCTCTATATCCTAAAGCAAATACATAATTGTTATCCATATCTTTTGCATTATAATGTTCTACAATTTTATTTTTAATAACAAAATTTTTCATAAATTCATAATTGTTTAAAAGAGAGTTAAAAGCAACATCTGGTGTCATTGAACCACCACCAACACTCACACCAGCCATAGCAGCAAGACCACCAAGACCTCCTAATCCTCCAGATTTACTCTCTGTTGGAATAAGGATAGCTTCTGACTTATAAATATTTGGCAGTTTTAAAACATATATAAAAGTGAATATAAC
>JAYEGK010000247.1:0-1666 GCA_034716265.1 Campylobacterota bacterium | reverse complement strand
ATATCTCAGCGATAAATATCAGTTATACAATTCTTGGAGTTAATATCTTTGGAGGATATAGTCACACTACCATCAAAGATGAGATAAATATTGATGAAACAGATATAGATACATACAACTTAGGTTTTGGTTTTGACCCTTTAGAGAGACTCTATAGTAGTATCTCATACAATAACTCTACCACTCTTTACTCAGATGTAGAAAATATAGAGACACTCTCTTTATATAATTTTTACTCTATCGATAATAGTTGGTTTACAACACTAACGTATCAATATGGAATAAGCCAAAGTGCTAGTAAACATACCCTCTCTCTTAAAGTAGGTTATTATTTTTAATTAGATTTTTTTTGCTATAATTTGTGAAATAAAAAAAAGGTAATTTATGCTAAAAGAGTTAAGTAAATATCTGTTTATGGTTAAACTAGGATATAGATATATCAATATTTTTAAACAAACTTTTTACCATCCATTTATCTCACTAAAACCTGCCTATAAACAGCTCTCTCTTGATCGTCAAGGTTATTCTAACAGTGTCTTAGAGTATCTAAATATTAAAGTAGAGATAGTTGGAAAAATTCCTGAAAAAAATAAAATTTTATATGCGATAAATCATCGTTCTTTGCTCGATATAATAGTGATGGAACATATATTTTCAACAGCAGATAAAAGTGGTATATGGATAGCAAAACAGGATCTTTTTGATGCTGTATATGGTAAATTCTTTTTATATAGTGGTTGTATGAGTGTAGATTTAAATAATGGAAAAGGTCTTCTGAAATTTTTTAAAACTATGAAAAAAACATTAAACAGAGTGGATGATCTTAACATCTATATCTTTCCAGAGGGAGAAAGATATAAGGGAAAAGGTATTAAAGAGTTTCAAAGTGGAGCGCAAAAAATTGCAAAAGCAAATAAACTCGATATTGTCCCTATCTTTATAGATGATACATTAGAAACTGTATTTAAAAATGCACCCTATAAAGAACCAAAAATAGTCACTGTTCATATTGGAGATATTATCACTGAGGGTGACCTAAAATCTAACTATGATAATTTAATACAAACTACAAAAAAGGAAAACTAAAGATGAATAAAATGAGTTTAGGTGTAAATATAGATCATGTAGCTGTACTACGTGAGGCAAGACGTGTTAACGATCCAGATATTATGCAGGCACTTTATGTTGCTACTCAAAATGGTGCTGACCAGATAACTATTCATCTACGAGAAGATAGACGCCATATTCAAGATATTGATGCTAAAAAGATTATCGAGAGTTCGAATGTTCCTGTAAATTTAGAGTGTGCCATAGATAAAGAGATTTTAAATATAGTGTGTGACCTACAACCTCATCGAGTAACACTTGTTCCTGAAAAACGCCAAGAGGTTACAACAGAGGGTGGTCTCGATGTTTTTAACTATCATAGAGAGTTAGAGTTTGCTATCGAACAACTTCATGATTCTATCATTCCAGTATCTCTTTTTATAGACCCAACTATAGAAGCTGTGGATATGTCCAAAAATCTAGGAGCAGAGATGGTTGAACTCCATACTGGAAGTTTTGCAAATCTCTTTGCTATGCTTAACTCTTCACTCCCCTACTCTCACCACTCAGTAAAAGAGTTAGAACGTCCTAGATATGAACTATCAGAGAGATTAGAGGA
>JAYEGK010000246.1:0-8808 GCA_034716265.1 Campylobacterota bacterium | reverse complement strand
TGTTTATCATCAAATGTTTGAAATATATTATCAACCGAGCCATCATCTTTTGGATATATAAAGGGGTCATAGTGAACCTCAACACCTAGTTTATCTCCTATCTCTGTTTTAATCTGCTTATAGCTATCTTTGTTTGCTTGCATAAGAGAGCAGTTTATACGCAAAGTAAACCCTGCCTCTTTAAGGAGTTTTATCGAGTTTAAAGTTTTTTCAAAAGAGTATTTTTGCATCAGCGCTATAAAGGCTTATATGGATTCTATATATATTTGTAATTTTCATACTCTTAATATCTTTTCCTTATCATTCAACCCTATTCACACTCACAATTTCCCCACTCTCAACACAATAGGCACTCAATATGTTGTAACCATGTTTTTTAATATAACACCCTGTATCTACATTTACAAAACTTTCCTCTATCTCCACTCCAAAGTCAACTGGTGTATGTCCAAAAATATTAAATATTTCACTATCTTCTTTTGGATTTTTTCTGTTCCATAAGGCATACTCCCTAAAAATTTCAACTCCATTAGGACTATTGTGATGGTGCCAAACATCTCCACAACTTGCATGTGTGATGACTACTGGTTTATTGTTAATCTTGTTTGGAAGTTCTATGTAAAGAGGTAAGGTCTTTAACCACTCCATATCATCTTTAAACTGTTGTATCCCCTCCTCATTTTCTATACATGTTAGTCCACCTGTATATTTTACAAGAGCATAAGAAAAAAGTGTAGCATCTCCACCATTGTTGTACCAAGTGTGTAGAAAACTGCTATTTGCTGACTTTGGATAGTGTTTAACAAAACTTTTACCATACTCAATCATAAACTCTTCATGATTACCAAGCACACACCTATAACCATTTTTTCGTACAAACTCTATAACTTCTCTTGAGTTTGAACCCCTATCTATCAAGTCACCAACAAAGACAATCTCTGCATCCTTAGGTAATTTTCTGACTAGTGCTACAACTGTTTTATACTCTCCGTGAACATCACCTATAACATATGTTTTACTCATAACTATTGTCACTTAAATTTTCTCTTACCCTCATAAGTATAAATCCAAGTAAATTTTTACCTTTCCATTGTGTTTTATCTCTCAGATTTGGATTGTTTGGTGATAATCCACAAGCCCAAATAGTATCATTTGGATTTGCTTCTATAATTAAGCTATTCTTAGTAGAAAGCAGGTACTTTTTGAACTTTTCATTTTGAGAAAATTTAAGATAGTTTCCATCATATACTATCTGCTCTTTTTTTTCATCCCACAACTCTTGATTAAATCCCTCTACTTTTTTACCTAGATTTTTTATAATTTTCATATCTTTACTTTGCATTATTTCATCATAAACACCATTTTTACCTTCAAACAGTAGAGCTTTTTCTGCCATCATATATTGTTCTGTTGAGTTATACAAAGTATCAAATTTATCTCTAAAACTACACTTGTGCCATTGACTCAATATATCTTTAGTTGTTGAAAATATTTCAAAACTATCATTCATCTATCTATTCCTTTACATCCAACACCCGATAGATAAAAACCAAAAATAAAATAGCACCCACACTCAAAAACATAACTCCCCCATAAAAAAGCTGTGTCAAATCTAACAAAATTCCTAAAGAGGATAGAGCTAGTCCTAAACTGGAGTAAAACCATTGAAGAGAGGCTAATCTCTCCTCAACTAACTCATGTAACATAGGAACAACCTGCTCCTCTATGAGAGGGGAATATATCTGAAACCATACTAAAAAAGGGATGATTTTATAAAAATTTCCTATGATTAAAAAACCAAAAAAACCTACGAGTAATAACCACATACTTAGTTTTAATAATAGTTCATTCCCATTAAAAAAGTAAAAGACAAAGAGTAAAAAAGAGATGATAAAAGATGAAAAGCCGATATAGATAGATTTCGCCCAAATATCATGAACTACTCTTTTTCTTGAGATAAACATATTTTTTAGTTGGTAAAAGTATAAAACTATCGCTACCATACTCAAAAGATAAGCGATAGTTTCCAAAATCTCCCCAAAAATAAAACCAGAAAGAATCATCACACCAACCCCTACACTAAGAGTAATAAAACTATGTGAAAAGTTATTATCACTAATACGTTTGGAGTATCCAAACATCGGAATAAGGATGATAGATATACCCATAATGAGTAAAACAACAAATCCTACTACTAAACTATATGTATGAATATTTAAAAAAATTTCTGGATTACTCTCTATCATACCATTAAATCCTAATGCCATAACAATACCACTTATAATACCAAAAAGTAAAAAAAAGTTACTCATCTTCATCGCTTTTGTGATACTTGTTTTTCTTCTCATATTTTTAAGTGTGAGTAAAAACTCAACAGCATAGATACTCATAGCTATAAAGAGCAATACTCCTCCATAAAGAAGAAACTCTACATCCCTGTAAAACCCAAACAACATCAAAACTAAACCTACTGTTATAAAGATAAAAAGGTATCTAAAAATATTTTCATTGTAATGTTTTGTTTCAACAACAACTGGACCTAGTTGTGCCATAGCAGAAAAGATAGCTAGCATCACAAAACCGATCATATAAAGATGAACCCAACCAACAATATTAAAATCGGTTAAACTACTTTTTGGATCGATAAAAAAAAGAGAAATCATACTCAAAAGATAGAAAAATCCTGAGAGTAAAAAATAGGGTTTCATCAGTTTTATGGAGGGGGAAAAGTCGGGAGATATATTCATAAGTTGATGGTACTATTAAAACTATTTAAAAAAGATTAATATGCTATAATTTTTGCCACAAGGAGAAAAAATGACAATAACAAAAAGAGTAACATTTATCGCTAAAGAGGGTGATGAACAGAAGATGAAAGAACTTTTAAGTGCTATGGTAGTTCCAAGCAAAGCAGAAGATGGCTGTCTACTTTATGAGATAGTTCAATATGAAAACAATAGAAGAAAATTTATGGCTATCGAGACATGGAGAGATGAATCGGCACTCGATGGACATAAAGCATCCGCTCATTATAAAATATATAAATCATCTTATGAACCATATTGTGAAAAAAAATATAGTGATGAACTAGAGGTTCTGCAATAAACTTTTAACACTATAAATGCTACAATCTCTCTACTAAAAATTGGAGTTTTAACGTGAATGAATCATTAGAAGTACTAGCTAGAAAGTATCGTCCATCAAATTTTGATGAGCTTATCGGTCAAGAAACTATTACTCAAACTCTTTCACTAGCATTAGACTCCAATAGACTCTCCCATGCTTACCTTTTTTCAGGACTACGTGGAAGTGGTAAAACCTCAACGGCTCGTATCTTTGCAAAAGCGCTTATATGTGAAGAGGGGATGAGTCATCATCCCTGTGGTGTTTGCCAAAACTGTATTATGGCTATCGAAAATCGTCATATAGATATTATAGAGATGGATGGTGCTTCCTCTCGTAAGATAGATGATATTCGTGATCTTATCGAACAAACAAAATATAAACCTACTATCGCACGTTATAAAGTTTTTATTATTGATGAAGTACATATGCTAACAAAAGAAGCTTTTAATGCTCTTTTAAAAACATTAGAGGAACCTCCTCAATATGTAAAATTTATCTTAGCAACAACGGACCCTCTTAAACTTCCAGCTACGATACTTAGTCGTACACAACATTTTAGATTTAAAAGTATCGCTACTAAAAAAATTGTAAATCATTTAGTACATATTCTCAATATTGAACAGATTGGCTATGAAGAGGAAGCTTTAGAGATTTTAGCTCGGAGTGGTAGTGGTAGTTTACGTGATACTCTTACTCTTCTTGACCAAGCTATCATCTACTCAAAGAACTATGTAGATGTTCAAACAGTTACCGATATGCTAGGACTTGTTGATCCTAAGTTTATCGCTGAACTTTTTGATGCTGTTTTCAAAAAAGAGTATCAAAAACTTATAGAGTTTACAAAAATTTTAGAAGATTATGAACCAGAGATGGTAGTAGATGAGTTGATAGCTTACTTAAAAGAGAAGATGTACTCCCAAGACCCTCTCTTTTCAACTTTACTCTTAGATAGATTTTTTAGGATTTTAAGTGATTCTAAAATTATGTTTAGTATAAATGCAGATGGTTCTTTTGTACTCTCTTTAATCTTCTTAAAAATGGTAGAAGCACTTAAAATAAAAGAGATAGATCAGATAATAGAGTCTATGCAAAAAGATACAACACTCCCTAGTGTTGCAACACCTCAACCTACTATGCAAACAACACAAAACAGAGAGACTATAAAAAAGAAAGAACCTACGATAAAAAAAGAGCCAGTAGTTCAAGACAATAATCTTCTTCTTTTTAACAAACTTATCGCTAAGATAGAGGATAGAAACTATCCTCTAGGTGAATGTTTTAAAAAGCATATCACTTTTGTATCATTTCAAAACAATACTTTAACATGGGAAAGTTGTGCAGATGAGGAGTGTAAAAAATCTCTTCGACATGGATATGCTGTCATCAAACAGTTAGTACGTGAACTCTTTAACTTTCAAACACAGATAAAAGGTGTTCCATGCACTAAAGTGATAAAGAAACAAAAGGAGTTTCAACCTCCATCTATGATAGAGGATGTTGAAGTGGGGGGAGCAGAGAGTTGTGTTACAAACTGTTCTCAAAACGATAGTTCAACTCAGGAGATAAACAGTAACGATATTACAAAAGAACCGATGGTTGTAAAAGTGATAGAACTTTTTGAAGCTAAAAAAGTTACTGTTCAGTCAAAGATTTAGATATCTATCTAACACTCTTTCTAATGCTTTAACATCGACAGGTTTTGCAAGAAATCCATCAAATCCAGCAACAAGAAATTTATCTCTATCTCTATCTAAAACACTCGCTGTAAAAGCGATTACAGGGGTTCTTGTGAGTGAGTGTTTCTCCTCATATTTTTTTATCTCTAATGAGGATTCTACTCCATTGAGATTTGGCATATTTTCATCCATAAGAATCAGATCAAAACTCTCTTTTTGAAATATTGCAACAGCTTCCAACCCATCATTTGCTATTTTATAGTTTAATCCATAATCATCTAATAGAACAGATATTAAAGCCTGATTTGTTAAATTGTCCTCAACAACTAAAATAGTTCCTTTAAATTGCACACTATTCTCATCTTTATCTACTCTATCTTCTATCTTTATATTCTCTATACCTAGATCCGTTAAAGCTTCTATAATCGATTTTGGAACAAATGGTGCATTTAAAGGCTTAATATATTGACTATCGATAATTTTAAAAAAATCTGTTCTAAGCATTGCAATTGATAGTATCTTTGAATTTATTATATCCTCATTGTACTCATCATCAGGGATAAAAAACAGTACATCATAACTATCCTTTTGAAAACTATCCAGCTCTATAATATTTTTAACACCAAAAGCATAAAGATATTTTTTAATAAGCTCCATATTTTCTTTACACTCTTCACAACTGTTTAGGAGTGCAAATGTTAAGTTAGAGATTTTTTTAGAATCTATTAACTTGGTCGCTTTAGCATCTATAATTTCAGTAGGTAACCTCAAATGAAAAGTAGACCCCTCCCCCTCAACACTCTCCACACTTAAGCTACCATCCATCAACTCTACTAAAGATGCTGATATCGAGAGTCCCAAACCTGTTCCTCCAAACTTTCTTGTAGTGCTAATATCTGCCTGTTCAAATGCTGAAAATATTTTAGATTGTTTCTCTTTAGCGATACCTATACCACTATCTTCTACGGAGATAACCAAATCATTTTTTTCAAAAGTTATTAAAACATTTATCTTTCCATAGTTGGGAGTAAACTTAATAGCATTACTTAAAATATTATAAAAAACTTGTTTTACTCGATTGGAATCTAGTGCAATAATAGATGGTATTTTAGGGTCAATATAGGTAACATAGATTAAGTGCTTCTCATATACTTTAGAAGCAAAAAGTAAAATAGTATTACTAAACTCCGCTATCACTTGAGTCGGTTGTCTATCTATATAAAATTGACCACTTTGAATTTTTGCAAAATCCAATATATCATTAATAATAGTTAAAAGAGATTTCCCACTTTCATCTATTATATTTAAATATTTTAGACTCTTTTCATCTTTAGATTGTTTTTTTAACACGCTAACAAATCCTAAAATAGCATTCATAGGTGTTCTTATCTCATGGGACATATTAGCAAGAAACTCATCTTTAGATTTTACACTTGTTTCAGCAATATCCTTTAACTCTATTAATTTAAACTCCTGCTCTCTTAAGATTTGTATTTTCTTAGATAGGGCTGATTTTAAATATCTGTCATCCATATCATGAAAAAAAACTATTACCGCTAAACTCAGTTGTAAAAATATTCCAACTGTATCATGTGTAAAAAACAGAGCACTAATCACTAAAACAAAGATAGCTATAAAGTGGGTCACTTTAATCCTAAAGAGAGGGTTAACTAAAATATTTCTAAGGTTGTTACTTTCATACTCTTTTATATATTTATCTAATCTATCTTGCATATTTTTACCTTTTTAATATAGTGAAAATCAAGTTACAGTAGATACTCTATACCAATTTTACTACAATAGGAACTAATCATAGCTTTTTCAAAATCGTTATTTGTAGAGTATTGATACCCAAAAGTTTTTTTCCACATCTGATGCTCCTCCATACAGAGGTAGAAAAACACCTCTTTGTGCCACTCTTTAAAACTCTCATAAGCTGACTTGAACATCTCCACCTTTATACTATCTGGATAGGAACTTTTTCCATTTGCATCTTCAAATGGCATCTGCGTTATTTTACTTCTAAACTCTCTCTCTCGTAATGTTTTGATAACTGGTTTAATAAATGTCAACGTTCCAAAACTTACAAGTGCCACCTCAGATGCCTCAAAATCATTTATCAATCTTCTATATATCTCCTCATATTCACTTATATAGTTCTCATACTCAACTATCGGATGAAAATGAAAACCGACCTTAACACCTTTATCAGCCAATGCTCTTGCACAACTAATACGTTTATCAAGAGAAGCAGTAAGATGCTCCTCATTTTGGATAATTGTAGTTGTGTTTAAAGACCAAGTACAGAGTATATTTTTAGGTACATCATTTTCTAAAAAATACTCTATATTATGTGACTTTGTTTTAAACTCTAAAATAACATTTGGATACTCTCGAGCAAATGCAAATAGTGAATCTAAGATACCCTCTCTATTGCCCCACATCAATGAATCAGAACTCTGTCCTGTTCCTATGTGGTAAGTTCTGTTTTTATCTAAATTAAGGTTTTCAAGCTTCTTTGCAAATCCACTATCAAAAGTTATTGTGTTTTGATTATAAAAACTTTGTATAGAGCAGTAGGAACAATCAAATCCACAACTCTCAACTGCATCTAAAGTTAAAAGATTACAACAGCGTGTCTTTTCACTAGCAACAGGACAAAGTCCCAATCCAAAACCATCTTTTGGCTCTGTTTTAAAAATAAACTTCTGTTCAGTAGGAATATTTTTAAGCTCAAAATCACTATAAGAGTTAGGAGTTGCACGTATCTTTTCATAAAACTCTTTCAATCTTCTAAAAACAACTTTTTTCTGATTATGCTCTGGAAAAATTTCTACTATATTTTTTTCATACCACATATTTAGATCACGTGCCATATCTATAATCTGTTTTAGCTCTTGATGTGAAAACTTTAGTTCTAATGATTTAAGTTTAATAAACTCCTGTTGATCTATTGGAAGTTTTTTAAAAAAACTGTTTTCTATCGCCTTGTTAAATTTATGTATGTATTCATTCATCTTGTAATTATGCCTTAGATATACTAAAATAGTATAAACTAAATAGCAAAGAAGAGAAATGATTCTAGGAAATTGTCCCTACTGTGAAGATGGAACTATTGCGGTTCAAAGTAAAGAGGTAAGAGGAAAAAAAGTGAAACTTTATGTTTGTTCCAATGCCCATTGGAAAACAGAAGATGGGGAGCTGTATGAACTTACAGATGATGCATCTTGTGACTTTAAAATATGGCAAAATGCTTTAGCTAAATATGGAAAATGGTTATCATATCAAGAGGTAAGAGATCTTCTTGAAAATGACTCCTTAGAGGTTGAACTCTTGAGTAAAAAGTATGGAAAAAAGATCTACTATAAAAAGTTTATAATCTTAAACCAAGAGTATGGAGTAAGTGTAATCTGGGACTAAATCTTATTGTATGGATTTAATTTTAGTAGTATTAAATCTGCTATTATATTTCCAAGAAGAGTAAGAAAGGATGTAATCATTAAAGTTCCCATAATAACTGGATAATCACGGCTTAAAGCACTCATAAAAAATAGTTGTCCCATACCATCTATGCCAAATATCGATTCAAGTATCACACTCCCACCGATCAAACCTGGGAGAGATAACCCTAAAAGTGTAACAATAGGAGGCAGTAAATTTGGAATAATATAAAATCGTAAAAGCTGTTTTTGACTCAATCCTCGTGAAAGTGCAAAGTAGTAATAATCACTCTTTAATATCTCTAAAGTTAAAGAACGAATATATATAATCATACTCCCTAAACCAACAAAAATCATCACACTTATCGGTAAAAATAGATGCCAAGCCATATCAATATACTCCGCAAATCCTGTTTTTTCCTCTATTGAATGGAGTCCTGCTATTGGAAATAGATTAAAATTTACACTAAAAACAATAATAAAGATAAGAGCCAAATAAAAAGATGGCATAGAAAAAGAGATAAGAGAGAGCTGTCTAATAATATAATCCACTCTTTTTTCAAAAT
>JAYEGK010000245.1:0-1672 GCA_034716265.1 Campylobacterota bacterium | reverse complement strand
AATTTATGTGATAGATTTTTTTGCTTCTTGGTGTGGTTCTTGTAAAAAAGAGATACCCCTTATATCTCTAGCAAATCAAAAAATAGACAAGACTAAAGTGGAAATCATTGGTATTGATGTAGATAAAAAACTCAAAGATGGTGAAAAGTTTCAAAACAGACTTAAAAGCAAAAACCAACTTAACTTTAGAGTTATTAATGACCCACAAGGAAATATCATCTCAAAATTTGCACCTATTGGTATGCCAACACTTTACTATGTAAAAAACAAAAAAGTTTTAAAAATCATCGTTAGTGCTGTAGATGAGATAGATAAAAAAATCTTAGCTGATATAAAAACAATGGATTAGATATGAAACTTATTACTATAATGGCTATGGGAAGTGTACTTTTTCTCTCTGGTTGCCTAAAAGATGTAAAACCATGGGAGAAAGGGACACTTGCAAAAAAAACTACGAAACCATCACCAATCAACCCAGGGATAAAAGCTTTTGAGGAACATATATATTTTTCTAAAGAGGCTAGTAAAGGTGGCGGTGGTGTAGCTGGTGGAGGTTGTGGATGCAATTAAGATTATCTCTCATAGCCTCAACTCTCCTTGTTGGTTTAGCTTTAGAAGCAGATGACTATGTAAGTATAGAGTACCTGCAATACAACGAAAATGAAAATCGTACAAGTGTATCAGCACCCTCTATTATACTTAACAAAGATTTTGGAACAGACTATACACTCAATGCTAGTTTAGTTGTAGATGTGGTAAGTGGTGCGCATCACAAACTTACTATAACGAAGCATATGATAGCTCAAGTGGAGCTACAAGTGATAGTTCTAGTGGAGCTTCCGCTTATGCTAGAGGTATAGCTCTTAATAACTCAGATATAAAATATGGTAATGTGGAATATGATGATAAACGTATCGCTATGGGTTTACTCCTCACTACAAGATTTGAAAATCGTGATGAACTTGTTGTTGGTGTAAGTCGCTCCAATGAAAAAGATTTTTATTCGAGTGAGATTTCAAGTGAATATATGCACTGGTTAAGTGACTCAAAAAACAACTCCATCTCTTTTGGTCTCTCTTACCAGTTTAACCAGATACTCAAATATTGCTCAAACGTGAGTGTAGATGGTTGTAGTGGTGCAAGTGAAGAGATGAGAGCTCATGCGATAAACACGCAACTAAGTTTTTCTCAAAATATCGATAGCCACTCCAATGCAAAAATAGCCCTTTTTTATATACAAGATAGTGGATACTTAGATAATCCATACTTAAATATCATTCGAAACTATCAAGCAGATGCAAGTTCCGATATTGTTGGAGAAAGTCGTCCAGATTCTAAAAAAGCTTATGGCGTGGCATTAAAATATGCAAATGCCTTCACAGATAGTTTTACACTTCATCTTGATTATAGATACTATAGAGATGATTGGGAGATAAACTCCCATACTCTCGATCTCAATACCTACTATGAACTCAATGATGATTGGCTTTTTAAAGTTGGTTTGCGGACATATATACAAAGTGAAGCAAGTTTTTATAACGCTAGTCCAAAGTTCTTTACAAATCAACTCTATGCTTCAAGCGACCAAAGGCTTAGTGATTTTAATGCCATAACCTACAAGTCTGCATTTGATTATAAAATCTATGAAGATACAAGTATAAACTTAGGTGTC
>JAYEGK010000244.1:0-1673 GCA_034716265.1 Campylobacterota bacterium | reverse complement strand
TTCGTTAGAGAGACCCAGTGAAGCTGACATCTCATTTACTTCAAGAGAGAGTCCAACAAGAACAATAGCAACAGCACCAGTAGCACCAGAAATCATACCTGGTTTACCACCAATAAGAGAGGTAATAAGACCTAAAATAAATGCAGTATAAAGCCCAACAATAGGACTAACTCCTGCAATAAAACTAAAGGCAATAGCTTCAGGAACTAAAGCAACAGCAACAACTAAACCAGAGAGAATATCATTTTTGATATTTTTTGATGAATATTTTGTTAAATCAAACAAATTTGTGAACCCTTAAATATGGTATTTTTATCATTTGCGAATTGTATCTAAATGATATTAAAAGCCTCATTATTGATAGCACCACTTAACTCTTCACCATGATAGAGTGATTGTGTATTATCTATTTTAAAAGTTAGCTCTTTATCAAATAATATAAAATCTACTCTCTTTCCAACCTCAACAACTCCAGCATCTACTCCTATACTTTTAGCAGGATTTTGTACTGTTAATTTTATCAATTCACTCATAGTTATCATTCCACTTTTGACAAACTTTGTATAATAGAGAGGGAGTGCATCTGAGATAACCTCCGAACCGTTAGCCGCATCATAAAATGCAACCTCTTTATTTACTACTGAACTAGGTTGATGCAACGTTGTTAATATATCTATCTGAGAGTTTTTTAGTGCCTCTTGCAGGAGTAAAAGATCACTCTTTGAAGCTAATGGTGGATCTATCTTTGCCGTAGTATTAAAATCCTCACATGCTTCATCAGAACAGGTAAGATGAGCGATTGAAACCTCACAACTCACATCAACACCATCCTCTTTAGCTTGAGTAATTAAAAATATAGAGCGTGGAGAAGCGATAGATTTAAAGAGTATCTTTATCTTAAAATGTCTTGCTATCTCTATCATACGTGAAACATGTAACACCTCACTCAAATCTGGAATACCCGCCAATCCCAATTTAGAACTCACATCACCATCAAGCATCACACCACTATGAATAAGAGAGTTATCCTCCGCTTTACAAAAGAGTGTTACATTATACATCTGAACATATTCTGCTATCTTGATCGCTATATCGTTCTTTGCTATGGTACTCATATAGGGAGCTACCGCACCACTTTTTAAAAGTATCGCGATATTGCTTAAAGTTGCATCCTCTTGAAGTGTATTTAACATCAGATCTATTTTAGCTCCATCAAGATTATGCATAGAGTTTTGAGCAAACTCTAACACTATCTCATTATCGATAGAGGGAGTTGAATCTGCATTTAAAACAATATGCCCCACTCCACCTTTGAGTGCCTCTTTAGAGATGGTTTTAATATTTTTTGCATTCAAAGATGAATCTTTAAGTCTTACATTTGTATCTATTAGCGATGGTAGAAGATAACTACCCTTTGCATCTACAATATTTTTAGATTGTAAATTTTTTCCTAGTTCTGTAACTATCCCCTCCTCTACACGAACATCTATCTTTCTCTCACCATTAACATCACAAACTATTGCATTTGATATAACCATTTCAGACCACCTTTGATATAATTGCGATATTATAAATTATAAAGGCTTAGAGTTGCGAATTATCACACTACTATTTTTTATCTCTCTCTCCCTATCTGCTCAAACCTCTTATGAACTTGGGGAAAAACTCTATAT
>JAYEGK010000243.1:0-8820 GCA_034716265.1 Campylobacterota bacterium | reverse complement strand
ACCACCGTTAGAAAACATCTGTCTTAGAATATCATCTAAATCTGCAGAGCCAGCACTTCCATGACTTCGTGAGAAGTCACTAAAATTTTGACCACCAAACATACCATCACCCATACGATCATACTGCATCTTTTTCTCTTTATCACTCAGTATCTCATATGCAGAATTTATCTCTTTAAATTTCTCCTCTGCATCAGGGTCCTTATTTATATCTGGATGGTACTGTCTTGCTAGTTTTCTATATGCTTTTTTTATCTCTGATTCACTTGAACCCTCACCGATTTCAAGTGTTTTATATAGTGATTTACTCATTGTTTTCCTAAAATTATATTTTATTGTTTAAGTAGATTATATCATAAGAGTTGAGTTTAAGTCAATCAAGTTTAAAATCTTGATATAATTTCAAAAAAATAAACTGAGAGGAATATTGTGCAAATAATCACCCCCCACTATATACTATTAAATGATAGAGTCGCGACAAACTTATCTGTTGCATTTGAAAAAACTATTGTAAAAATTGCTCCCTATGAAGAGCTACTTGATATGTTTCCAGATGCTAAAATAACATCTTTAAGAGAAAACTCTCTTTTAATGCCAGGACTTATAAACTCTCATGTTCATATAGAGTTTTCAGCAAATAAAACAGAGTTAAGCTATGGTGATTTTATGAGTTGGCTTTATAGTGTTATCGAAAACCGTGAAGAGTTGGTAGGTGGTTGTGATAGTAACTGTATGACAAAAGCGATAGATTCTATGTTGGAGGGAGGGATTACTACTTTTGGGGCGATTAGTTCTCATGGTATGGATCTGGATGTTTGTGAAAATGCACCTCAAAATGTTATCTATTTTAATGAACTTATAGGTTCTCAAGCTGTTATGGCAGATACACTTTTTCAAGATTTTCTTTCACGATTAGATGCATCAAAAAGTGTTACAAGAGAGGGGTTTAATGCTGGAGTTGCTATCCACTCTCCATACTCTGTACACCCTATACTTATCAAAAAAGCATTAGAGATTGTTAAAGGTGAAAATTTAAAACTTACGGCACATTTTATGGAAAGTGAAGCGGAACGTAATTGGTTAGATAGTAGCGATGGTGATTTTAAAGAGTTTTTTGTAAATCTGTTAAAACAGGAGAAAAATGTAAGCGATGCCAAAGAGTTCTTAGGAAATTTTGATGGATATAATGCACTTTTGACTCATGTAGTCAAAGCGAATGAAGATGAGCTAAATAGTATTGCTAAAAATGCCCATACTGTTATCCATTGTCCAATATCAAACAGATTATTAGGGAGTGGTGCTATCGATTTAAAACAGCTTGATGATAAAAATATTAGATGGATTGTTGCAACAGATGGTTTGAGTTCAAACTATAAACTTGATCTTTTTGAGGAGATGAAGATAGCTCTTTTTATGCAGAGTGAAGCACCCCTCTTAGAGTTAGCAAATAGACTTATAAAAAGTGTAACCGTAGATGCAGCAGATGCATTAGGTTTAAATACAGGAGTGATAGCTGAGGGTAAAAATGCAGATATGATAGTGTTAGATTTAGATAAAGAACCAACAAAAGAGTTAGCTATTCATCTTATTTTACATAGATATAATATCTCTAAAGTTTGGATTAACGGAGTATTGAAAAAAAGCGACTAAAGTTTTCGTCACATTTAGAATTGATAACAACTTTTTTGTCTGTATAGGGATGTGAAATCTTCAGTTGTGTCGCATGAAGGAGTAACCGATGACAATCAAACTCTTTACGAATCATCTTGTTATGTTCACCTCTTCCATATTTTGTATCGCCTAAAATATGGTGAGAGAGATGTTTCATATGACGACGTAGTTGATGTTTGCGTCCTGTTTTTGGTTTGAGTTCTACTAAAGAGTAACGACTCTTTTCATATCGTCCCACCGCAAAATCAACCTCAATAGTATCCAATCTTTTAAAAGCTGTTTGTGCATCTTGGGGTTCTTTGAGTGCTTTTGAATCTTTATCTGCTATTTTATCTAGTTTTACAGAGAGAGGATAGTCTATATATCCCCTCTCCTCTATATAGCCACGAACAATGGCGATATATGTTTTCTCGATAGTATGCTCTTTAAACTGCTCAGACATTATTTTAGCTGTTGCAGAGTCAAGAGCAAAAAGGAGAACACCTGATGTAGGTTTATCTAATCGATGGATTGGATAGACCCATCGCTCTATCTGGTCACGTAATATTTTCATAGCAAAATATATCTCCCCTCTATCTATTATAGATTTATGGACTAAAAGACCACTAGGTTTGTTGATAGCTACTAAATACTTATCTTGATATAATATCTCTAATTGATAATCTTTCCACATAGCGAAATGGTAGCATAATTTGAGTATAATTTTTTTAAAATGCAAGGATGATATAGTATGGGATTTTTTCAAGAGTTAGAGTCTATTATAGAAACAGAAAGTGTAGATATTAAAATATTGCTATTTAATGAGTTTTATAGGAGATATAAAGAGGATAAAGTGGTGTTTGAAAAGCAGTATAAAACTAAAGAGTTTCTCAAACCATCCTATCATAAGGTATGTAAAATAATCCCACCTCAAAATGTTCCAAAACGTAAAAATCTTACTACAATAGATGGACAGATAAACCTCTTGCATGCTATCGCTCATATAGAGTATTGTGCAATAGATTTGGCGCTTGATGCTTGTTATCGGTTTGATAATCTTCCTAAAAAATATTATGATGATTGGTTGGAGGTAGCTGATGATGAGGTAAGACATTTCTTAATGTTAGAGAAGTTATTAAATGAATTAGATGCAGATTATGGAGATGTCGCAGTCCATAATGCACTTTTTGAAGCCTCACAAAGAACACAAACTCTAGTGGAACGGATGGCAGTAGTTCCACGCTATTTAGAAGCAAATGGACTTGATGCTACTCCTATGATCTTAACAAAATTGAAAAAACTTCCCTCTAATAAGATGGTAACAAAAATAGTAGCAACTCTTGAGGTTATTTTAGAGGAGGAGATAGATCATGTAAAAAAGGGTGATATATGGTTTAACTATGCTTGTAAAGAGAGTGGTGTGACAACAGATATATATTTTGAGATCATAGATAGATACTATCCACAAGGGTTTTTACGTCCAAAGAACCTCAATATAGAAGCGAGAAAAGATGCAGGGTTTAGTTGTAGTGAGTTGAATTTTATGGCTAAAAGAGATATTTGTTAAGATAGGATTGGATAGAATAGCAAAATTATTTAAAATAGCTAAAGAGAGAAGATGCAAAGAGTTGAAAACGAGATAGCAAGACTAATAAAAGAGATAGATTATGATGAGGTAACTAGACTTTTTGATATGCTCAGTGGAGGAAAAAGATTACGTGCAAAACTGATCTTGAAGATAGCTCCAGATTCTAAGGATGCTCCACTTTTAGGTGCAATTGTAGAGCTGATTCATGCTGCAAGTCTACTTCATGATGATGTAATAGATGAGGCAGATACTCGTCGAGGTGTTCCCTCTGTAAATGCTACTGATGGAAGTAAAACAGCGGTTATGCTTGGAGATATTTTATACTCTAAAGCATTTACAGAGTTGGTTAGTTTCGATAAAGATGTAGCTCGTGCTATCGCATCATCAGTTACAGCACTCTCAAAAGGGGAGATGCTAGACGTTGAGATGGCAAAAGAGTTTAATAGTAATGAGGAGAGATACCTTGATATGCTCTATCTCAAAACAGCAACTCTTATAGAAGCTGCTGCTATCGCTTCGGCTCATCTAGCTGATAAAGATATCGCTAAATATGCTATTTATGGTAGAAATCTAGGACTCTCCTTTCAGATAATAGATGATATTTTAGATATTACCGCGGATGAAAAAACTCTTGGTAAACCTGCTATGAACGATTTTGTGGAGGGTAAATGTACTCTTCCCTATATCTATCTTTATAAATTTTTAGATACTAAAGATAGAGATAAGCTCATATCTCTTCATGCAAAAACTATTTCACAAGAGGATACAGATTGGATTAAGAAGATGATGCAATCTCATAAAACGGTTGAAAAATCTTTTGAATTAGCACAAAAACTTTCTCAAGAAGCTATGTTATCGGTAAAAGAGGATGATGAACTTGTAGCAATTTTAGAAATGATGATAAAAAGAAGTTACTAAATGCACTACTTAAATATAAGCTTTTCACACAATAACTCTACATTAGAGATAAGAGAAAAACTATCCTACTCTAACGATGAATCTTTGCATCAATGTCTCAAAAAGTTAAATAGTTGTGATGCTATTAATGAAGCGATGCTTATCTCAACTTGTAATAGAATGGAGGTTTTTTGCAGTTGTAAAGATGTTGTTAAATCTACAAAACATATCTTTCAAATGTTACATAAACGTTCCTCTATAAGCATAGAGGAGCTTGAAGGTAGAGCTGATATTTTTGATGATAGTAGTGCTATACATCATCTCTTTAGTGTAGCTTCATCACTAGATTCTATGGTTGTTGGTGAAACACAGATAGCTGGACAGTTAAAAGATGCATTTCGATTTGCTTATGACAATAGATATTGTAATAAAAAAATAGCTCGTGCTATCAAAGATGCTTTTAACTGTGCTGCAAATGTACGAAATGCTACCGATATATCTTCAAAACCTGTTTCTATGGCAAGTGTTGCTGTCTCAAAGTTGAAATCTTTAGTAGATAATATAAAATCTAAAAAAGCTCTTATAATCGGTGTTGGAGAGATGTCTGAGATAACTGCAAAACATCTTGTTTCAGCGGGAGTTGATGTTTATATAATGAATAGAACTATCCATAAAGCGGAGGAGTTAGCTAAACTTTGTGGTGCAAAAGCTATCTCTTTAGATTCCTTAGCAACTGCTGTGAATGAGTTTGAAATTTTATTTACAGCAACATCATCAAATAGAGCAATTATAACAGATGAGATAATCAGATCTTGTGATTTTGATAGATATTGGTTTGATTTAGCGATGCCAAGAGATATTAATTATCATAAGGGCAACAGAATAAATCTTTATGTGATAGATGATCTGAAGATAATTATAGATGAAAATAGGGGTCTTCGGGAAAATGCGGGAAAACAAGCACATGCTATTATAGGTCGGAGTGTTGTTGCATTTTTTAAATCCTTAGACTCTTTAGATATAGAACCGATGATAAAAGAGATATATCTAAAAGCACAAACAAGTGCGAAAGAGGAAACTGAGCGAGCTATTAAACATGGCTATATTCCAAAAGAGTATCAAGAACAAGCTCAAAAGATGTGTGAACAATCTTTGAAAAGATTTTTGCATGACTTAACAAAACAGATGAGAGAAACATCAGAACCAAATATATTAACTCAGTTTAATAAAATTAAAGGATAGTAGTGAGAAGATCAAGAGCATTTATACCAACATCAAAAGATGTACCATCCGACGCTATATTAGCAAGTCATATATACCTTTCACGTGCAGGGTTTATCTCTCAAGTAGCAAGTGGACTCTATAACTATATGCCTTTAGCAAAACGCGTTATTAAAAAAATTGAAAATATTATCAATGAAGAGATGACAAAAGTTGGAGCAGAGGAGGTTGAACTTAGTTTTGTAACACCAACAGAGCTTTGGGCTGAATCTGGTCGTATTGAGAAGTTTGGAAAAGAGCTTTTACGTTTCAAAGATAGAAAAGATAACGATTTTGTATTGGGTCCAACTCATGAAGAGATGATGGTAAATATGGTTCGTAACCGTATAACAAGTTATAAGCAACTACCAGTAAATCTTTATCAGATAAAAACAAAGTTCCGTGATGAAGCAAGACCTCGTTTTGGTTTGATGCGTGGACGTGAGTTTATTATGAAAGATGGTTATAGTTTTCACTCATCGATTGAGGATTTAGACAGAGAATTTGATGCTATTGAGTCTGCTTATAAAAAGATTTTAACTCGTTTAGGTTTAGATTTTAGAGTTGTAGAAGCTGATAGCGGTAGTATCGGAGGGAGTGGTTCAAAGGAGCTTATGGTTATCGCTGGAAGTGGTGAAGATACGATAGCTGTTTGTGATAAGTGTGAGTATGGTGCAAATATCGAAGCAGCCACTCGTGGTGAACGTTATGAGTTTCCTCAGCCCTTAGAGTTAAAATTTGATAAAGTTTTAACACCAAACATAAAAGCTATTAGTGATCTCGAGGAGTTCTTTAAAGTTGATCCCTATTTTACTATCAAATGTGTTGCTAAAAAACTTATTTATGAAGAGGATAGTGAGATAATTCTTTTCTTTTTACGTGGAGATGATAATCTTCAAGAGGTAAAAGCTATCAATGCAGGAGGTGCTTTAGATATAGAGGATGTGAGTGAAGAGGAGCTAAAAGCATTAGGTTTAGTTCCTGGATTTATAGGACCTCTTGACCAAGATAAAGCAAAGCATGTGATGGATAATGAACTTCGTGATGCGATACATATGATATGTGGAGCAAATGAGGAAGATAATCACTATGTAAATGTAGATATGTCAGTATTAGGTTTGGGATATTTTGCAGATATAGCTGAGGTAAAAGAGGGTGATATATGTCCAGTATGTGAAGGGTGTCCAAGTTGTAAAGGAACTCTTAGTTATACAAAAGGGATAGAGGTAGGGCATATCTTTAAACTTGGAACTACCTACTCTAAGGCACTTAAAGCTGAGTACCTTGATGAAAATGGAAAAGCACAGCCTTTTATTATGGGAACATATGGAATGGGTGTGAGTCGTTTAGTAGCGTCTATAATAGAACAACATCATGATGATAACGGATGTATCTGGACAAAAGAGACTGCTCCCTATATGGTAAATGTAATGGTTTCAAATATTAAAGATGAGGCTCAAATGGAATTGGGAGAGGAGCTATATAGTAAACTTCAAAACAGCAATGTTGAGGTTATGTTAGATGATAGAAAAGAGAGATTTGGTTTTAAGATGAAAGACGCAGAACTTATCGGTTTTCCATATACTATTATTATCGGTAAAGAGTTAGCCAATGGTAATGTTCAAATTTTTGAGAGAAAAACAAAAGAGAAAACAGCAGTAGCAGTAGATGATATTTATAGTAAGATTATGGAACTGATATAAGATGCTTTATTTTCTTGGATACCTATTTTTAGAGGTTCTAATCTCTGTTAATATCTCCTCTTCCATAGGGGGATTATTGACATTTATGGAGATTATATTGAGTGCTATTGTAGGTATTTCCATTTTAATGAATTTTGGAAAAACATTTCTTGCTAGTCTTCAAGCTGTATCTTATAGTTGTATAGATTTAGAGCAGTTTCAACGTTTAAATCTGTTTACACTCTTTGGAGCAATATTTTTAATAATTCCTGGTTTTTTTACAGATTTTATAGGAATAATGTTACAGTTTAGTGTTTTTACAACAATGTTAGTAAGCCGTTACAATGTAAGTTCAAATAGTTGTAACTCAAATTATACAAATAAACAAACAAAAAAGGATGATGATGTTATCGATGTGGAAATTATCAGCGACAGCCCTTCTATTAAGTAGTACGCTGTTTGCAGGACAGAGTGAGAAAGTTCAAGAGTTTTTAGAGGAGAAATTTACAGAGAATCCAAATATTATCTCTATCGATGTTCAAGTTGTAGATACTGTTAATGTAAAAGATCTCAAGGGTTGGGATGCAGTAGTTGTCAACCTTGATGCAACTGTTAAAGCAAAACCTGAAAACCGTAAGATAAAGCAGAAGATGATATGGTTTACAAATGGTCAAGTTATTACAAGAGAGTTGACTGATTTGAATACAGGATTGGAGTTAGCAGATATGATATCTCCAAGTTTTAAAGCGGAGCATTATAAGAAAGAAAATCTTATTTATGGAGATGAAAATGCAAAACATAAAGTAGCGATATTTTCGGACCCACTTTGCCCATTTTGTAAAGATTTCGTGCCTGAAGCTATCAACTATATGAAAAAATATCCAAAAACTTTTGCTGTATACTATTATCATCTTCCATTAGAGCGGATTCACCCAGCAGCTGTTCAGCTTACTCAAGCAGCAGTAGCTGCCAAACTACAGGGTTATAAAGATGTTACTCTTAAACTTTATGAAGTGAATGTAAAAGGAAGAGAAAAGAGTACAGCTAAAATCTTAAAACTGTTTAATGAAGAGTTTAAAACAGATATTAAAGAGTCAGACCTGAAATCTAAAAAAGTAAAACAACACCTTCAATCTGATTTAGATATAGCAAGTGATCTGATGGTAAATGGAACACCAACAATATTTTTTGATGGAAAGATTGATAAAACAAAGAAGAAGTATAAAGAGGCTAGATAGGTTATGAAAAAATTAACTATTGCAACAAGAGTTTCAGACTTAGCACTTTGGCAAGCATATCATGTAAAAGCAAGAATAGAAAAATCTTATCCAGAGATAGAGGTAGTTTTAAATAAGATAGTGAGTAATGGAGATAAAGTTTTAGATAAACCATTAGCTCTTATCGGTGGAAAAGGTCATTTTACAAAAGAGCTTGAAGATGCTATGTTAGCTGGGGATGCTGATATCGCAGTACATAGTTTAAAAGATGTACCAACATATATACCTGATGGTTTAGAGCTAGTGGCATTTACAGCAAGAGAGGATCAGAGTGATGTTTTCTTATCTCATAACTATAAAACATTAGAGGATCTTCCTCAAGGAGCAGTTGTTGGAACAACAAGTTTACGTCGTCGTATGCAACTGTTACAGCAACGCCCAGACCTCAAAGTTAAAGATCTACGAGGAAATGTAAATACAAGACTAAGAAAGCTACAAGAGGGTCAATATGATGCTATCATATTAG